>JAUNJS010000550.1 GCA_030533125.1 Eubacteriales bacterium
GGATCACGATGGGCCAGTACCGGAACCTTATGGAGGGGTTCACTGTAGAGGGCAGCATCCGGGAGGTATAAGAACTAAAAATAATTGAAAAAAATTGAAAAAAGTGCTTGCAATCAGCGGAAAAATCCCTTATAATAGGTATATACCTATTATAAGGGAGGACTATGCTTTGAGGACAAAAGAAGAACAGATCGCGGCAAGGACACAGGCGCAGGCAAAGTATGACAAAAGCCATACGACCGGGTTCTATATGAAGCTGAACACGAGTACCGACCAGGACATACTGGAATGGCTGGACAGGCAGGGCTCCAAGCAAGGGGCAATCAAGAAACTGATACGGGAAGAAATCGAAAGGACGTCCCGATGACCCGGTACGCCGTATCCAGACAACCATCTTCAGCCCGGAGGTATCCGCATGGAGGCACTGCTCGACAGCTTTATCCAGGAAATCAATCAGATCGACGACGCAGCGGAACTGCGCCGCCGTCTTATTGCGCTGAAAAGTGAAGAGATAGAGCTCAGAAACAGGGAGTCGGAGTACTTGCGGTCCCAGGAGGAGGCGGCCCTGCTGTACCGGCAGATCAGGGACGAGGCCCAGGGCCTCCGGAAGGAGAATGCCGAGATGAAGAAAAAACTGGAAAAGCTGGAAGCAAAGGGAAAGCTGGACACGAACCGGCTCTTTGGGCGCAAGACAGAAAAAATAGATGACATCCTGAATGGTACGGACACTGAAAGCGCCCCGGAAGATCCCCTGTCAGAGGACGCTGCCCCGGATGAGGAGCAGAAAGAGGCTGTCCCGGGGAAAACGGTAACGCGCCGGAATGGCGGGAAACGCCGTGCCGGGAAGAGGGCGGAAGATCTCGGCAGGCTCCCGCAGCGCACCGTGTATGAATACGACCCGGATGAACTGGACCGTACGTACGGGAAGGGGAACTGGCGCGTCGCCAGCTGGCACGGGTCCACGAAAAAAGAAGTAATCCCGGCCATCATATATGCGAAGACGACCTATACCCCTGTCATTTCCGTGGGCCTCGAGCACATGATGGTGAGCGTCCCCCGGAAAGACGTGCTCCTGTCGGGGAGCGACGCCACGCCATCTCTCGTGTCCTGGCTCATGAACAACAAGTTCGGACTCAGCCTGCCCTTATACAGGATGGAAACGGAACTTGCCCGCAGGGGGGTCCCCCTGTCCAGGCAGACGATGTCCAACTGGATCATCCGCTTTTCCAGAGACCTGTTCTGCCAGCCCGCCGCCCATATGGCAGACCTGCTGAAGGCGAGCGGCTGCACGCAGTGCGACGAAACGACGCTCCTCGTCATCCGTGACGGCAGGAAGGCCGGCCGGAAGAGCTTTATCTGGATCCATGTCACGAGCGAGCTGAGCGACGGGCACCCGATCGCCGTGTTCACATATGAACCGGACCGGTCAACACGGCACCTCCGGGAATTCTATAAGGATTACGTCGGAAAGATCATCTGCGACGCATACTGCGCCTACCAGACATTCGAATCAGAGAACGGGGAATCGGTCATCATATGTGGCTGCTGGATGCACAGCAGAAGGAGGTGGGCGGAGTCCCTCCGTGTCAGGGATGTCAGGGGACTCAGTGAAGAAGAGATCGACGCGCTCCCGGAGGCGAAGGCCCTCCGGCTGATTGTGGATATCTACCGCGAAGAGAACCTGTTGAAGGGGCTGGACGCCGGGGAACGCCTGCGGGGCCGGCAGACGAAGGTCAGGGAAAAGGTGGACGCGTATTTTTCATTCCTTGAATCGATCGACCTGGACGACCCGTCTGTCTCGGAGAAGATGAAGGATGCCGTAAGATATTCGCTCAACCAGAGGAAATACCTCAGCCGCTTCCTGGAATACGGGGATGTCCCCATAGACAACGGGGCCTCCGAGAGGCATGCGAAGACCCTTGCCGTGGGGAGGGGCAACTGGCTGTTCTGCACATCCCCGAGGGGTGCCGAGGCATCCGCGATCATGTACAGCATCGTAACGACAGCAAAGGCAAATGGTGCCGACGCCTACTTCTATCTTAAGTACCTGCTGGAGAACGCCCCATCCACACCGGAACTGAAGGTAGGGAAAAAGTTTCTGGAAAAGCTGATGCCATGGTCGGAGGAGTACAGGGAATACGAAGCAAAGCAGAAAA
>JAUNJS010000180.1:0-1233 GCA_030533125.1 Eubacteriales bacterium
CTTTGGGTGCTTTTGAGATTTCTGACGCTTTTGGAACTTTTGAAACTTCTGATGCTTTTAACGTTTTTGGTGCTTTGGATGCTTTTAAATAAAGGCCGGCACCGTCGTTTTTCTCTCCCCGCGCCGGCTCTTTTCCGGCCTCTTCCCCAAAGGTTTTCCCAATCGAAGGATTGTCCCGTCCGTTTTTTTCACACAGGACACCGGCGCGGCACGCCCAGTCCGCCAGGCGTCCGATGGTTTCCGCGTCCTCCTCCCGGACCACGAAGTCCCTGCCCTCACGTATCGCGGTCTTTAAGTCCTGAAGAAATACTATGTCTGTTCCGGGCGTCCATTCTTCCGGTCCGCAGTCATGATCCTGCGGGTTAGAATCCCTCTCCGAAAATACTGAATCTCCGGCCGTTCTCTCCGCCGGTCTGCTTTTTACCAGAAGCAGCGCGTTTTTCCGGATTCTTCGTCCGCGGATTTTCTGCCGCGTGCGGAGAGCCTTCCGTATGCGGAGGGAATTGTACCTCTGCAGCATAATGCAGTAGATGTTCAGGAGGACAGCGGCGGGGATTCCCCAGTCGACCGGTCTCCATTTGTGCAGCACAAAGGCCTTGGCAAGAATCAGAAGAACTGCCAGAAGCAGACCCGCGATATGGATGATGGCATTATAGGAAAGAAACGCGAAATGCCTGCGCATGCCTGCACAGGACAAGTCGGCAAGATGGTAGTTCGCGTTCCTTCCTCCATCTCTCCGATGTTTCCCCGCCTCCAGGGCAAAAACGAACCTGCGGAATCTTTTCACTCCCAGGAGGCGGTAGAGACGCATTTCCGCCTCTTCCCGCCCTCCCGCGGTGAATGTCCTGCGTGGTTCATAGACGGATGGCTCATAGATGAATCTCTCATGGATAGATTGCTCATAAATACAGGCCTCATAGGTGTAAGGCCCATATAATATTCCGTTTTGTTGGTGTCTCATGCTTTTTATTCACCTGTTCTATGCTTCTTCGATCTTCTGTTCCTTCAACGCGCGCTCCCCGCGGCTTCAGCCGCAGGGAACATTTTTTCCCTGACGGATTCCGAAAAGGGGTTCGTTGTCCTGCGCCTTCAGCCGCAGGGAACATTTTAACGGGCGGATCCCGGAAAAAGGTTCGCTGACCTGCAGCTTCGAACGCAGGGAACGTTTTGACTGGTGTATCCCGGAAAAGGGTGCCTCCCTGCAGGGGAAGGCGGAGCCTGTCTTCATCGAGA
>JAUNJS010000180.1:1333-2963 GCA_030533125.1 Eubacteriales bacterium
ATCCCGGAAAAGGGTGCCTCCCTGCAGGGGAAGGCGGAGCCTGTCTTCATCGAGAGGAAGATCCCAGCGTGCTGAGCCCGATCAATACGTATACCGCCGCATAGAAGAGCAGTGAGAGGAATCCTATAACGAACTCCAGGAAAGCCATGATCATGGTGCCGGACACTAAGACCACAAAAGGCATAAGCAGCAGGGGGAACAGCAGGAGAAGACTTTCCTTTGTCTTCGACGCGCCTCCACACATCAAAAGTCCTGCGATCAGTCCGATCACAGCCCCAACGATGATCATGAACAAGGTGAAACTCCCCACTGATCCAAAGTGGCCGGTCAGGTAATCAACCCCCGACAAGGATGCGTCATTCACGTAGATCGACCGGAGTAAAAAGCCTGAAACAGCTCCGACTGCTGCATAAAGTAAGATCATTCCTGACTCCCCGCCCGGAACGGG
This sequence comes from Eubacteriales bacterium, assembly GCA_030533125.1. Lineage (GTDB taxonomy): Bacteria > Bacillota > Clostridia > Lachnospirales > Lachnospiraceae > CAG-791. The sequence goes on from JAUNJS010000180.1 coordinate 1,782, forward strand.
AGAGATATATTCGGGGGAGATTATCCTGGGTTTATATCCTTTGTCCAGCATCGAGGCCGAATCAAAGCCCGCGCCGGGAAATATCGCTTCGCTCCGGTTGGAACCGGCACTCCCGGCCGATTCGTTTTCAGAACGGGGAAGGCTCAGGTTTTCCGCGAGCATTCCGTCTCTGGAGAGGCTTTCTTTTGTTTTTACCGCTTTGATACTGCCTGCCTTCGCGGCCTTTTCAAGCCATGCATCCGCCTCCTTCGAGTTGGCATTACAGCCAAGCCCTAAAGTATAATTCTGAAAAAGGCAGTACATGGACTCCGCGTCTCCGAGATGAGCTCCCCGAAGGAAACAGCTCATGGCGAACCGGTCATTCTGCTCGACTCCGGCGCCATAAGCGTAACACAGACCCAGCTGTCTCGCCGCCTCCCCGCTGTTCTGTTTTACCGCCTCCTTCAGCAGCCGAATGGCTTCGTCCATGTTCTGTTCGCATCCGATTGCGTTCTTCAGGCACATAGCTTTTTCAACCAGGGCAGCGGTGCCCGCAGCTGTATTCGAGGCTGTGCCGACGGCTGATGGTCTGTTCACAGTATTCATTGTCCCCATTGCCTGTTTCCTTTCCGGATAAAAGATCGCTGTGATATGTGATACAGAAAGGATATTACCTCTCTCCCGTCTGTCTTCGGGCAGTGCAGCTCCCGCTGTTTTTTTAGTAACAAGGCTGCGATCGCGCCGCCCGGGAATGCGACGTGACTGTCTTTTCAAAACATTCCAAATTCTGCGTTTTTTCGTAACAGGGCTGCGATCGCGCCGGTCGGGAATGCGACGTGACTGTCTTTTCAAAACATTCCAAATTCTGCGTTTTTTTGTAACAAGGCTGCGATCGCGCCGGTCGGGAATGCGACGTGGCAGTGCCTTCAGAACATTCCAAATACCGCTTTATAAAAGAAATAAGCTGCGATTGCGCTGACGATAAAGAGCCCGAAAATGACACTCTTTCTCCGTTTTGCAGCTGTCTGTATATGCGCTTTCTCTTCTTTGATGCGTGCCAGATTGCGGTTATTTACGGTGTCCTCAAGTTCCTTGCTGATCTTTCTGTGCTTCTCGGTCAGTTTGTATAAACTGGTTTCCAGCTCCGCGAGTTTGTTTCCTTCCATAGTTCGTTCCTCCTCCGGACATGCGTTTTTTTGCCTG
>JAUNJS010000180.1:3063-6696 GCA_030533125.1 Eubacteriales bacterium
GAGTTTGTTTCCTTCCATAGTTCGTTCCTCCTCCGGACATGCGTTTTTTTGCCTGAACCTGCATAAACCAGTATGCGAGCCGGCTGTGGCAGGTGCGGACGGCACCGCGTCCCTGGGACTGTACCGGCATAAACAAGTATGCCGGCCGGATATCCGCATCCTGCCCTGCGGCCGCTCATCTGATTCTGATAAATCTTCTGATATTTTTCAAAAACTGTTTCAGCCAGTCCTGTGTGGGCTGTTCGTAGATTCTCACCCTCTGGTTGTCATCGATCTGGTCGTAGGAGACCGCGTTCCATTCTCCCATCTCCTCCGGGGTTTTTTCATCTGTGAGCTGCAGGTATTCCTTCTCGGTCAAACCGTACGCAAGGCGCAGATCGAAGGAATCCAGAGCCGGTTTGTAGGTGTCAATAAACGCTTCGGGGTCATTCGCCCACACGATGAAATTCATACCCATTTCAGGGCCCCTGGAAAAGAGCTCGACGAGATGCTCTTTCGCGGTTCGGTCGCCCGTCCCGCCCGTCAGTTTTTTCGCGCGATTCAGGCCGTAGATGATCACAAACTGCTGGCGGCCGGCATAATCTTGGTGGAAAAGCTCGTCGTACAGCATCTCTATGCCGTCCGAAATATCCTGCGGTTTGATGGCGTGAAACGCTTCGGGCACAGTCGCCTCGATCGTTTCGAGCATATCCGCTTCCCCGGTTCCGTAGACGGATCTCCCGCCGAAGTCAACTACTGTGATAAAAGGAAGGCTGATTTCCCCCCGGATCCGGATCGTTTCATAGAGGAGTGAAAGGACGCAGTAGCTGGTGATAATCCGCGACAGCCGGGTCTTTCGAGAATCTCTCCCGGCGATCAGAAAATTCTTCCCGTTCTCGTTTCTCAGGAAAGGAAGATATGTATTCACCATGGTGAGGCTTTCGCCGACGTACAGGTGATATGCCGGATCCGCGCCAAACGGAGGCCGCTTTCCCTCCCGCGCGAAAACGCTGAGACAGTGCTCCGCGTCATCCCCCGGACCGGAGATCATCAGGCGGGGTTTCTGCAGATCGTCCCCGAAGCGATCCATCTGCAGCTCCCGGATCTTCCGCATCCACGCGTCGCGCTCCGTGTCTGTGATCTGCGCGATGCGGATTGTTCTGTTCGCAGTGTCGTCTCCTGCTTTGTTGTTAAAAATCACCTGCCCTTCTTCGAGGGCTGAGAGCTGCTGCAGGCTCTTGTTGTCTTTTCCGAGAAGGAGCTCTCCTGTCTCCCTGCTGCTGTTGAAGCTGATGCGCGTATACATATTGGCGTAGACGCCGCTGTCGATTCCTTTTACATCTTCAAACGTCTGTGTCGCAATGATCAGATGAATCCCGAAGGCATTTCCGCCCTCTTTGACGATCCTCTGGATCCGTTCGGCACAGTTCCTGACCAGAGTACTGTCTCCGTCATTCATGAGTTCCTGCACTTCGTCAATGATGAGCAGCAGCCTGGGCATTTCCTCGTGCCCTTCTCCGCGTTGTCCGCGATATGTCCAGTAATCCTCGATGTGCGCGACACCCGCCTCCTTGAACAGCCGGCTGCGTCTGGTGATTTCATCATCGATCTCGTCCAGGACCGCCAGGCCGAACTCCTTCTCTGTTTTTACGGAAATGACCCGGATATTCGGAAGCCGGTATTTCACATATTTTTTGAACTCCACACCTTCCTTGAAGTCAAGGAGATACAGTTTCACATCCTCCGGCTTATAGTTAAAAATAATGCCCTGAATGATTGTGTGAAAAAGTGTGGATTTTCCGAAGCCGGTGGTACCTCCGACCATCGCATGGTACGTCGAATACGCTTTCCCGAATTCCAGGTTCACAGTCTTTCCCGCCCCTTCCAGACCGATCGGCACGGAAATCCCTTTCTTCGCGGATTTATGGAACCAGTACTCCTCCTGATCGGGATCCTCTTTTGTGATCTTTTTGTATTTTATTGTTATTTTTTCTCCCAGATGCTTTCGAATCCTGCTCACGATTTCCGAACATTGTTTAATCGTCGGTCCAGCACAGGGGAAAAACCGCAGTTTCCCGTCGAGAGTCCTTTCCTGTGCATACAGGACGCCTTTCTCCGTGGTGATCGTACTCCGGATCCGGCTGCGGATGCTTTCAACCGCCCTGGACTCGTCGCTTGTCTCCATCGCAAACAGATCTCCGCCGATAATGGTATAGACTCCTGTGTCCGGGCCGGTGTCGACGATACTATCCAGATACTCCAGTGCCTTTTTGGAAAAGCCTCTGGGAAAGTCCATGATGATCAGAAATCTGAGCGGTTCCGCATTGACATCCGCATCCTTGTTATAATCCAGGATATTGCGGTATTTTCCCTGCAGGCATCTGCGCTGCACGTCCTTCGTATGATCCACGACCAGCTTCAGACGCTCTTCAATTTCCTCTTCGTCGCTCCAGACCTGCGTATCGATGACTCGTTCGTCTCCCTTGCCGCTTTCGTTCTTTTCCGCCATTGGAGAAAAGATGGCAAAGGTCTTTCCGAGGGACACAGGATCAATAAAAGTGCACCAGCATTTGTTGACATGGATCGACATAAAAAGGGAAAATGCCAGATTCCGTAGCAGGTCCGCCACCTCTTCACGGTTGTTATTCCGGAATTCAATCATCGTCGAGAATCCGGCGCTGTCGAATCCGTGCCCGTAGGGCAGAAGCAGATATTTCCGCCCCCGGATCTCCCGGATCGCATACTCGAAGCGTCTGGAAAGGAACAAACCGATCGGATCGTCCTTCAGGTGCTCCGTAATATCATATCCTGTATGGCCGAACTGGATCCCGTCCCCCGACGTTTCGACAGGCTCGAATCCTTCATAGTCCGGCAGCCGGTCCTTTATCTCTTCACATTCTTCGCGCAGTTTGTCGGGCAGCGCGGCGTTTTCGACACGCGCGAAGAAGGTTTCCTCCACCCGTTCCCTTCGGATCTTGTGCCTGCGCGCATTCGCTTTCAGAGACGCGTCGCGTCTCTGCCTGTGCGCCTCGAGTTCTTCGCTGTACTGCGCCTCCGCGTCAAGAACCTCCCGGTTCCTCCGGGATTCAGCCGCGTTTTGAAGGTTCGCGGATACTTCGCGGATCTTCTTCGCCAGATCCACCTCTCGCTTGCATAGTTCGATGACGGTGCTGTTGTCGTCCTTCCGATGCAGTGCGATGCGCTGTTTTGTCTCTTCACAGAGAATGTCCTTCGCCTGATCTGTATCGACGGAGCCGGCCTTCCTTCCTGTGGCCTGTGCCAGGACATCGACCGCCCTGTTGTGAGAAATAGCCGATGCCTCCAGACACTGTTCTTTTCTCTTTTTCCATAATTCCAGACGCGCGTCCGCCTCTGCCGTTTTGCGGTCTCTGGCCCCGGCGGACGCAGCTTCGGCCGCTTCGTATTCCTTCCGGATCCTTTCTTCCTCCTTGTGAAAATCGTCATCGGCCTTTTGCCGCTCTGTCGTGTAACGGAGTATTTCCTCCGACAGAAGCTTGGAGACCTTGGGCATCTTTTCGAAAACAGTTGTGCTTTCTGTCATAGTAGACGTTTCTCCTTCCTTTCCGGGCTCTGTTTTCCGCTCCTGCTCTTCCGCAGATCCTGATCTCTGGAAATCCTGTTCTTCGGAAATCA
>JAUNJS010000551.1 GCA_030533125.1 Eubacteriales bacterium
AATACCGGATTATTTCCGCCCCGGCTGTTATTTTTTGTCACGTATGTGAACGCATTTCGTCTATAACCTGAGTTTTACAGTTGAGAGAGATAGAAGTGCCCCGAAAGCCTTACAAATCAAGGCAGTCGGGGCTTGATTAATTGAAACGAAGTGTTGTGTTATTTCACTCTTTTCTGTGACTCAGAATGTTTTTAATCACATTCAGAGGCATGTACTTCTGAGTGAGATCCCAGCCGAACAATCTACCAAAGGAATCAAGGACTTCATCACGTTGATCGAACAGATAATAACCTTGTTCCAGATAGGAACAGGAGTAATTGCAAAGAGATTCCCTGATCTGTTTGACAGTAAACTTTTCACCCAACAGGTGCTCAATCACACGCATAATCACTAACGCTACATAACAGGTCAGGAAGTGAGCGTTTACGTGTTCATCGGTTTTCACATAAACCGGACGGGCCTTGAACTCGCTCTTCATGATTTTAAAAGATTCTTCGATTTCCCACAGGCCTCTATACTTGTTCCGGATCTCAGCGTCTGACATTTTCTTTTCACTGGTGACAATGGCATAGTAACCGTCGTACTTTTCTTCTTCGCTGATTCTCTCTAAATCTAAAGAAAGGATGCTGCCGTCAGCGATCTCGCCGGTTCCCTTAATGAACCGAAGATTTTTTACATAAGCGGCTGCACCATAGCAGGTGGATTGAGTGTATTGCCCGGGGTTGGCAATGAGAGACATCGCTTTAGCAATAGCCCTCTCACGGTCTGCCTTTTGTTTCTTGGCGTACTTCTCTGAATAATAAACCATCTGCTTCTGGTAGATTTCATATGGTAGGTCACGATTGCCTGAGGCTTTCTTCAGCTTGATCTTCTTGGCATGAATTCTGGATTTGTGCTTGAAAATGACAACGTTGCCATCTTTATCTGTTTCTTCGTCAGAAACATATCCTTCTGAATTAAGCACCCATTCGCGGAATTCTTTATCCGCTCCAACAACGGATTGACCGTAGATGTATCCGTCATTTCCTACCATATCGTCATGATTCTTCCCGGACAGAAATGCCGTATTGTCGCTGGTGTTCAGTCCTCTGTCTGCTACAACAATGATTCGGTCAATTTCCAGATCTCGCTTCGCACTGCGAATAGCCGGCAGCATGTTCGTCTTCTCGCTTTCACCGCCGGAGAAAGTATTGTATGCTATGGGGATTCCATTAGAATCCATGAGAAGTCCCATTTGGATAATGGGATCTTTCCTGTGTTCCTTAGAAGGTCCGCGTTTCTTCTGCCCCTTCTTGGTTATATTCCCCTGTTCATCCACTTCATCCTCATCCTCATAGGGAATTTCGAAGTAGTAGTTGGTAACGTCCCAGTATCCGAGACTGGGATCCCGCCCGAAGAGTTCTTTCGTTTTTTGCGCCAGCAGATTCTGAATCTCAACGGAATAAGACTCGAAGAAATCCAGTGATCTGTAGACGTCCTCCAGAGCGAAATCGAACTTGTCGAAGTACCTGTCGCGGGTATCGTAGGCATGTTTCTTAGAGGAAGGGAACAAAAAACGGTCGAAGATGAGCAGACTAAAAATACTGTTGAGGTTATACTGCGTATTCACGAAACGCTGTTTGTACTGAAAAAATTGATACAGACCCAGTTTGTCGTAAACAGTCTTAGGAACGGCATATCCCAGATTCTTCCGGTTGGAAGTGTCCGGCTCCAGCTTTTCCTGCAGATTGATCTCAAGCTTGGTGGTAATGCTTTTTCGTTCCTCATTCATCTGCCGGACTTCTTCCTGAAAATGAGCAATTGGATCCTCGTATTGATCCAGCCAGTCCTCCAGGAAACCGAGATTCTTTATGACTTTGCTCTTTACTTTTCCATTTTCACGATACCCGCGGACAATGGTTAATTGAGTTTTCTTGCATACTTTATTGTAGCTCTTTTTCAGGTACATGATATCGCCCCTTCCTCAGAGGAATTATACCACATATTGAGGAATAGCGCAATATAGCGTAACTATAAAATTCATATATGTTGACACAAGAAAAGCCCGATTTCTCGGACTTTGCAACACTTTTTAGTCAGCAGTCACTGTAAAACAACGGGGTTGTTTACATATTGTAACACAGGAGGGTGGATCGGACAAGTTTACAAAATGTA
>JAUNJS010000552.1 GCA_030533125.1 Eubacteriales bacterium
TTTCGAAAGACATTTCGGAGGACATTTAACTGACTGCGTAAACTGTACCCAACTGTACCTGATAGAACGGCTGCCGGTATTTGAGTTTTAATCCGGGTCGGACAATGAGAAATAGCGTATTTCCCGTATGTTTTCCCTGTTTTCAGACATCAGGTACAGTGTGTTCTCACTTGCATCCGCTGCCGCGAATGCCTCCTTCATCTGCGTGTGGCAAAGCCAGTGTCCGTCCGCGTCCGCGATATGGATCGTACGGTACAGGAAGTCCACAAGCCACAGGTACTTTTCTGTACGGATGGTCTGCAGCAGATAAACTTTCTTCGGATTATTGACTTTTTCAGGCATGAGCACATACGTGACCGGGGAAAAGACCAGCCGCCAGAGTCTGGCGCCAAATCTTCCGGCTGCTGTATCAAAAGAATTGTTCGTGAGATCCTCGAGCGTTTCGTACACATGCCCCTGCGGGATCCACCGCCACATATGCTGTCTGCAGTCGCTGATCAGAACATCCTTCATGTCTGCAGTATCCGGTTTTTCCGTTTTCGCTGCTGTGGATTTCTTCATGCTCGCAATGTCCGGTTTTTCCGTCCCCGCCGCCTCGATTTTTCCCTTGCCTGCAGTATCCGGTTTTTTCGTACTTGTTGAAGCTGTTTTCTCCCTCCTCGTACTCCATGTCGGCTGCTCCGTAGTCAGGTCAAGCACATGACAGATTCCCAATGATCGCAGGACAAGCTTCCTCCCGCGATCCTCTGCCCACATGGGCGGATTCTCCATGTCATTCCAGTAGACCGGTTCGACCTCCGAGGAGAGGATCTCCGTGCCGCTGTCCAGATCAAACAGCCTGACAACAGCAATATTTCTGTAATAGTAATAGCAGGCAAACCACCCTTCATCGACGGACATACACGTCAGCGCGGGAGAAGGCGAGCCGTAGACAGCATCGCCTGCCGGTCTCCAGGGAAGGTCCCTCTTCCTCCCGGGTCCAAACATGACGTATGGGGCGAAAAAATCCCGGAGGCGGTGCATGCGCAGGGCTTTTTTTCTCTCCTTCGGGCTTTCCTCCCACACAGGCATAGCATGGCTGTTTCGATCCGTGATCCGGTGCAGGATGATATTCTCCGCCCGCGTGCAAATCAAAACACAACCCGCGTCATCACTGAAATAAACGCCTGTGGCATTATCGACCCGCATTGTCTCCCGCACAGTCCCGGCGTCAAGATCCACGAAATCGATTTTCTCGCGATCTATCACGACAGCAGCCTGTCCGAGGCGAAGATAGTACGCAATCTCCGTCTCCAGAGGATATTCCAGCATCCGCAGCTTCCGCACGCCGTCCCGCGAATGATAAAACAGTCTGCGGTCCTTCCTTCGGCCTGCTGCTTCCTCTTCCGCCACATCACCCGCCCTGCGGCACCGCTCCTCCCGGTCATCGAACAAATCCAGCAGGTTCGGGCAGGACTCCTCCTGCCCCGGCAGGAGCTCTTCTTCGGCTCCTTCCCCTTTTTTGATGAAGCGGAAGCAGATTCTGGACTTCGTCCTGCGAAGTACCAGTGTATCCCCCTTCCAGTAAAGAAAGTCAGAGCGCTTATGCCTGATCGGGACACGCGCCGTTGAATACTGTCTTCTGTTCCAATCATAGATGCGGATATTTCCCCGGTCCATAAGCGCCATGATTCCATCGCTCCGCAGCGCCATCGGCGCTTCGGCGCAGCCGGGCACATGAAGCACCGGATCCACCGGATCGCCCTTTCGGAGAGGCGTTCTCCGGGCGGGAGAACCGTTTTCCGCGACAGCCCCCTGCCCCGAAAAACCTCCCGCAGCGCGCGGCAGTGTCCCGCTTTCAAGGAAGTATCCGGCAGCACATACCCTTCCCAGCACGTCAGAACCGGTTATCCCGTGCTGTACGCAAAGCGCAAGGAAGCTGTCCGTAAAGCTGGTCAGCAGAATCTCCTTTTCCTCCAGAAGTTCCAGATAAGCCTGCGCGCGTATCCCCGCATACCCGCTTCCCAGAGCAGACTCCAGCTGGCTCATCAGCGTCCTGCACCGGTCGAGACGCACCATGGCGTCCAGATAGTACGGGTCTTCCAGAAGCATTCCTGCTGTCTTTATTTCTCCTCTATACTGAAGAATGGGGTATAGTTCATCCGCGCGTCT
>JAUNJS010000181.1 GCA_030533125.1 Eubacteriales bacterium
TCAAAGGCGAAGCGGTCGATGTTGCCGTCGCTGTTGATGTCCTGGAGCGCTATGTCTGCCTGTTTGTCGCCGTCGAGGTCCAGCAGGATCTCGTTGTGGCTGCCGCGAACCATCAGCTTGCGCAGATCACGATCGGTCTTCATTGTCAGTCGCATCTTCTTCAGGGTACCCATTATTCAATCATCCTTTCTGCAAATATTGATAATGACATAATAACATATTTATTGGGCGTAATGCCAAGGATTTGGAGAAGATGACACAATAGCCATAATTTATGACCTGATTCTCATATTGGTTTTGAGTGGATATATGATATAATAATCTTTGATTGATAATGGGAAAAGGTGGGGGACGGAATGACTCGAATCCTGGCGATTGTACTGGCAGTTTGCGCGTTTCTGCTGCCCTTGCCCGCCGTTGCGGATACAGCCGACACCCATGCGCGCGTCGTGCTGACCATCGGCGACTGGGATGACCGCTCCGGCAACCGTTATGACGGTGAGGATCAGCTGGGCATCTGGCAATACCTTGAGGATCAGCTGGGTGTCGAGATCGAATATGTTCACCTGAGCGAAGGCCGGTACGAGACCGCGCTGGCCAGCGGCAATCTGCCGGATATCGTAGCCACCAACAACGACCTCTCCGGCATTCTGGAAGCGGGGGCGGCGCTGAACGTCGAGCCATATCTGGAGGAGTATGTGCCCAACTTTCTGACTGGCGCAACGCGGCTTTCCTACGATGTGATCAAACAACTCACGCCCGATCGCGAGGGATTTTACTTCTTCCCCAGCAAAATCGGCTATAATGGCATCGGTTTCAGCAATATCATTTACAACCGCGGCTACTGCGTCCGGTGGGACTATTACAAGGAGCTGGGCTGCCCGCCGGTCAACAACGCGGAGGATTACCTGGATGTGCTGATACGGATGCAGCAAAACCATCCCTATACTGAGGATGGCTGGCCGACCTACCTGTACGGCACGGACAATTTCAAAGGGTATACCACCGCCTTCCGGACCGAGTACAGCATGAATTACTGGACGGCCTATCAATACCACAACAACATCTTCACCAATGAAATCTACGACGGCTATGTGGACGTAGACCACTCCATCTGGTGGGGGGCCGCCGAGTGGCAGAACAGGCTGTATCGCGCGGGCAGGGACAGCGGCGCCTATGACATGGAGTTGTTGACACAGTCCCGGGAGGAGTATGAGACCAAACGCGAGCGGGGCCAGTACATGGGTATGCCCAGCTCAAAATCGGATCTGTACGACGCCGCGGTCAAGGCCGACCCGGAAACTGTCACAGGCTATTGTACCCTGCCGGCGCCGTCCTCCAACTATTACACCAACGTGTATCAGCTGCTGGGCAATGGGTCGAAGTACATGTGGTTCATCTCCGCCAACAGTCCCCACTGGGAGATCGCGCTGAAGCTGTTCAACTACATGTGCGACCCCACGTTTGCGCGGGAATGCTCGGTAGGCCAGCGCGGCGTGACCTGGGATTACGATGATCGCGGGATTCCGCAGATGAACGAGTACGGCATAGCCCAGATGGCCGCCGATCACACTGAGGACAATTACTTCTACCGGTGGAACGGCCCCAATGCAATGCCCAACAACTGGCCCATGTTCCGATCCAATGCCCTCCATCCGGACGGCTGGCCCCTGGATTTCTACACAACCAACCGCGAATACGCGATATCCAACATGACCGACAACGTGTCCCGGGACATGTGCGAGGTGTATGACGTCCAGCTGCCCAGCGACGCCTTCTACGAGGCGGGCGGGCTGGACTTCCGCAACGACTGCGGCGAGGCCATATCGGCCTCCATCACCGACCTGAATGCGGATCAACTGGGCGTGATCTCCGCCGCAGAGGGGATATTGGATGCCGCGCTGATTGACCTGGTCTACGCGGAAACGGATGAGGCGTTTGACGCGATCCGGGCGGACGCGATCCAAAGGATCATCGAGCTTGGGGAGCCGGAGGTATTCAGGGCGTATCAGGCCAAGTGGAACGCCGCTGCCGGGGTCATCGTTCCCCTGGTCATGGAAGCCCAGGTCGCCAACGGCATCGAGCCCTATACCGCCGATGTCTATGAAAAGCTGCCCTACGCGAAATGAGAAAGGGGAAAGGTGGACGCATATGCTGACCGCGTTGATTGCCGAGGATGAGCTGCTCGTCAGGATGGGCATCAGCAGCAGCGTGCCATGGTCCCGGCTGGATATCGCCGTCGTGGGCGAAGCCGGAGACGGCATGGAAGCCTGGGCGCTGTATCAGAAGTATCGCCCGGATATCGTCGTGCTCGATCTCCTCATGCCGGGGATGAACGGCGTCGAGCTGCTTCGGAAAATTCGCGCCAATGACCGGCGCTGCGCCGTGATCGTCGTGACGAATGTATATGAGGGCCAGACACTGGATGAGGCAGTCGGACTTGGCGTCTCGGGAATCCTGCAGAAGATGACGATGAAGCGGGACGACATATATGAATCGGTCCGAAATGCCTGCCAGGCGCTGCGGCCAGAGCGGGACAACGCTTCGGCTCGGGCGGCGGATGAGAAGCAGGCATGGGAAGATTTTTTGTTTGGAACCGGATCGGATCATAAGTCCTTTGAGGCACAGAGCCTGATTGGGTTCAGGATCTTTCCTGACGACCGGTTGACACCCGCGATGCAGCGCTCACTCACCGAACTGTTCTTTAAAAGGCTGGGCGAGCCGGAAGCCTATGTCCATATCACCCGGGAGAGTTGCGAATTGCTGATCCGGAGGGAACAGCCCGAAAAGGTTGTTTCCGAAAGGGCCCTTATGGATATTGCCCGCTATATCCAAGACAACTTTCATGTCGGTCTGGGAGTTACAACCCTGCTTGCCCCGCTGCAAAACGACCGGCTGCCCGACATGGTCCGCCGCTTTGTGAGGCTATTGCACGAGCCGCGGCTGTTTGACCGTTCGGTGCTGGTGCTGGACGGGAATGGCAACTACTGCAATGAGCGCTTGAATATGCTTCGAAGTGACCTTGCGATCAGATTGCCGGTGTGCAAGGGTCGCGACGCAATCCTGGCTTTGAAGATTCAGCTGGATCAATATCCCGGCGAGCTGGAGGACGGCTTCAAGCGATTGCTGAAAGACGCCGCGCCACTGTTGAAATCGCTGAACCTTCCCGCATCCCAACCGGGGCTTTGGGGGATGACTCAGGGGATATGTGAAAGCGCGGAGGAGCGCCTGAGACAGGCTTCGCCCGGGATACGTCAGGAGATATACAGGGCGATGGCCTATATCCAGGCCCATATGACGGAAAACATACAGAGAGAGCAGATCGGAAAGATCGTCAATTACGACAGCGCTTATTTTTCCAAGCTGTTCAAGAGGGAGTTGGGAATGAGCTGTACGGATTACCTGCTCCATGTGCGGATGCTGCGCGCCCAGGAACTGCTCAGCGAAACCGACATGCCCATCAGCGATATCGTGACGCAGTGCGGCTACACCGATTTTTCTTATTTCAGCGGGCGCTTCCGACAGTTTTGCGGCGTGACACCCCATGAATGGAGGGAAAACAGGCGTGAAGCGATGGTTTAGATCCCTGCGGCTTCACATATTGCTGCCCGCGTTCATTATGATACCGTTGCTCGTCATACTGATGACGGTGGTCGTATCCCGGTCCTACATCAACATGAACCTGCAGCAGGAGAGTAAAAAGAACGCCGCGCTCATTGATGCCATAGTCCGTCAGATCGACAGGACGATCACCGAATCCATCGAAGCGGTTCAAGGCATCATGATCGATGATCGGATTACCGCGTACGTCAGGCATCAGTTCCCAACAGACGCGGATCTGATTCACGCGCGGATGGCATGCAGGGATTATCTGCGTACCGAGATCAACCGGCACAGCGCCATCTATGGCCTGCTGTTCATGCGTCCGGACGGAAGTCTGTTTGGCGTGCTGCCCTACGCAAATGTATTTAAGGACGCGCGAGATGAAGTCGCGTTGTCTGATCAGATCATCGATCAGGTCCTTAGCGTTCCGCTGGGACAGACGGCATGGATCGGGCCTGTGTCGGGCGCTGAGCTCTATGGGTTTACAAATTCAAAGCAGCCGGATTCTCTTCTGCTTGCGACATGGAAGGCCGTCAGTGCGGTAGCGGGTGAATACCATGTACTGATGCTCATGGACGATGTGAGCGTAATGGAAATGCTCAACATTCCGCTGAACGCAGATAGTACAATCCATATCTTCTCGGCGGAAGGCCAGGAATATTGCCGCATGGGCGAAGAGAGCGGGCTCGATCAACAGACGCTGCTTTCGAGCGCGAACGACGGACGCATTTTCAAAAACGACCGGGGTGAATCCTACTGTATCTTTTCCATATCTCAGGATACGGCGGGATGGGTCCTTGTGCGCGAGGTTTCCATGGAGGACACCCTGCGATCCATACGCAGGATACAGCGCCTGGTGTGGATGATGGTCGGTATCGCCCTGATCGTAGCGCTGGTGATCTATCTGTTTTGGCTCAGGCATTTCATGCGCAGCTTCAACGCGCTGAAAAGCGATATCATCCGACTGGGCCAGGGCAAACTGGAGCCGGCCGGGGATGCGCCGATGTCCATAGAAGAGTTTGAAAGTATGCGGCATGAGCTGAACCGGGCCAGTCTCTCGCTGAACCGCCACATGGAAACCGTGCGTCGCATGGAACGGGAAAAACTGGAGCTGGAGATGAATGACCTGCACAGCATACTCGCGCCGCATATGATCTTCAATTCCATCACCGCCATAAGGTGGATGGCGACCTTCATGGGCGCGGAGGCTGTCTCCGACATGCTGGTCGAGTTGGGCGAGGTGATCCGCCCGGTGCTGCGGGAATGGCGCGTTCAGTGGACGATTCGGGAGGAACTGGAGCATGTCAGCCACTATGCGAAGTTGATGGACCTGCGCTTTGCCAACAATTTCAGGCTGGAATGCCAGGTCGATTCGTCTTTGGATGAGGAGCTCATTCCGCAGTTTACGCTGCAACCGCTGATCGAGAACGCAGGCCAGCATGGCGGACACTCGGAGGGCCCGCTGGTGACCACGGTGAGGGCAATGGACGAGGGCGATTGGATTCGGCTTACCGTTGCTGACAACGGGAATACCATCCGGCCGGAGAAGATCGCGGAGATTCGGGAAAACCTGCGCACCGGCCAGCGTAATCATGGCGTCGGCCTCGTCAATGTCTACAGCAGACTGGTGCTGTGCAAAGGGGAGGACAGTACCCTCGACATTGAAGCGCTGCCGGAGGGTGGAACGATGGTGACGCTGCGCTGGCGACGGGAGACGGAGGCCGGTGGTTAGAAAATATCCTTAAACAATAGCGGGTTTCCGCGATTGTTGACGATCTGAACCATACAATCCGGAATCAAACGGGTTGATGGAACATACAACAAATGACAGGGAGGAATAACGATGCTCTTTGAGGAACTGGGCAAACTGAAACGATCTTCGATCATGACGTCGATCATATTCATGGCGGTCGGTATCGTGATGATCATGTGTCCCGCGCAATACGTCAATTCGCTGGTGTCCGTGCTGGGGTACGCGATGGAGATACTTGCCGCCGTGTGGATACTGGATTTCCTTTCAAGCAAAAAGTGCCTGATGGATTACATCTATCTTACCGGCGCGCTGATCCTGATGCTGCTGGGCATGGCCGTGCTGGTATTGGACAACGTTGTGCTGTATATCGGCATAATATTCGGCCTGGTACAGGTAGTCAGCGGCGTCGTCAATCTTATCAATGCGTGGATGTACGCCCGGCGCGCCCAGCGCAAGGGCTGGTGGGTGCTGGTCGTGCTATCGGTGCTGGTGATCCTGTCCGGCTTGATCGTATTGATCAATCCGTGGTGGAACGAGCCTACCAAGCTGCTTGATGTCATCGGCGTCATGCTGCTGTTCTCCTCCGTGGTGAGCATCGTGCGCACGATTTTCAACTGGCCGATCAAGGGCGAATAAGGAGGGCTGAACGATGGAGAATAACAAATTCAGGGATATGACCCAGGTGCCCGCCAACGGCGCTGTGGAAGACGAGTTGAAGGTTCAGGACGTTGACGCCGGCGCCCCCGGCCTGTCCGAGGAAGATTCCGCGAAGATCGATGAGATCGTCGAGACTCTGGAGGCCGAGGAATCGGTTGAGGAAGCGGCCAAGGCCATTGAGCCTGCGATGAGCGAAGCCGACATGCGCAAGGCGCAGGTGGCCGAGACGGAACAGGCGATCGAGAAGGCCAATCAGGAGATCGCCACGAGCAAAGAGGTGTTTTCAAGGGCCAGCAAGGAAAGGGCTGACGCGAAGAAGGCGCTGGCGAACCAGAAGAAACAGGTCAAAGAGGCGATCCGGAAGGAAAAGCGGCAGAAGCGGCAGGAGGCCGCGACCAAGAGCAAGGAGGAGCGTCACGCGGAGCTTGAAAGGCGCAAGGCGGCGCTGGTGCATACGACCGCCGAGATGAGCACGAAGATGAAGCAGTTGCTTTCCGGAGAGCTCAAGTCGATGGAAAAGCGCAAGAAGACGCGCGCCGCCGAGATCATGGCCGTGTTCGCCAAGCACAACTTCTATGCCAACGGTTTCACGCCCGTGGAGCTGCGCACCACGCTGGAGGACCTGGGCCCGACCTACGTGAAGATCGGCCAGATCATGTCCAGCCG
>JAUNJS010000182.1 GCA_030533125.1 Eubacteriales bacterium
CGAGGAATACTGAACTCGAAGAGACACTTGCCGACTCCGGTTCGTCCCTCGAACTACAACAGCTCGACAAAACCGCATTTGTGTTATTTAAGGTGAACGACATGTTTAATCAAATGGAACATGATGCCTGCGGCATCGGAAGTATTGTCAACATCGACGGCCGGCGTGACCACAAGGTCGTGGACGACGCGCTGAAGATCGTGGAGAAACTGGAACACCGCGCCGGCAAAGACGCGACGGGAGAGGTCGGCGACGGCGTCGGCATCCTGACCCAGGTTTCCCACGGCTTTTTCGCGAAGGCGGCGAAAAAAGCAGGGATCGCGCTTGCAGGTGCCGGTGACTACGGGATCGGTATGTTTTTCCTGCCGCAGGAAAGGCTGCGCCGCACATTTGCCATGCGTATGTTCGAGGTAATCACACAGAAAGAGGGAATGGAAGTCCTCGGCTGGCGCGATGTCCCCGTGCATGAGGAGATCCTGGGGAAGCGGGCTGTGGACTGCATGCCCTGCATCCGGCAGTGTTTCATCGCGCGCCCTGCGAACGTCGAGAGAGGCATCGCGTTTGACCGCCGCCTGTATGTGGTGCGTCGCGAATTCGAGCAGTCCTCGGAGGACACCTACATCTGCTCCCTTTCTTCGCGCACGATCGTGTACAAGGGCATGTTCCTGGTCGGGCAGCTCAGGCGCTTTTACGACGACCTGCAGTCGCCCGATTACGAGGCGTCGATCGCCATCGTCCACTCGCGCTTTTCGACCAACACAACGCCCTCCTGGCACCGCGCGCACCCGTACAGGATGATCGCCCACAACGGCGAAATCAATACGATCCGGGGCAACATCGACAGGATGCTGGCCCGCGAGGAGACCATGGCAAGTCCTCTGATGGAGGACGATATCGACAAGATCTTCCCTGTCGTAGACCGGAGCGGGTCCGATTCCGCCATGCTGGACAACACGCTGGAATTCCTGTATATGAACGGAATTCCGCTGGCCCTGGCGATGATGGTCATCATTCCGGAGCCCTGGAAGCACAACACCTTCATGAGCGAAGAGAAGCGGGATTTTTATCACTATTACGCCACGATGATGGAGCCGTGGGACGGCCCCGCCGCCATCGTTTTTTCAGACGGCGAGGTGCTCGGCGCCACGCTTGACAGGAACGGCCTCCGTCCGTCCCGCTACTACATCACGGATGACAACCGTCTCATCCTCGCCTCCGAAGTGGGCGTGCTCGAGGTCGAGCCGGAGCATATCATCAAAAAGGCGAGGCTCGAGCCCGGGCGGATCCTGCTGGTGGACACCAACCAGAAGCGGATCATTTCGGACGAGGAGTGCAAGGAGCACTACGCGCGCAGGGCGCCCTACGGCGAGTGGCTTGACCGGAACCTCCTGCATCTGGAGACGCTCCCGATCCCGAACCGGAAGATCCCCGTGCACTCACAGAAGATCCGTGACCGCCTGTATAAGGTCTTCGGCTATACCTACGAAGATGTCAAGGACGAGATCCTTCCCATGGCGGAAAACGGCGTGGAGCCCACCATGTCGATGGGGCACGACGCCCCGCTGGCGGTGCTTTCCGCGGCGCACCAGCTCCTTTTTAATTATTTTAAACAGCTCTTCGCGCAGGTGACCAATCCTCCGATCGACTCGCTGCGGGAAAAGATCGTGACCGATACGACGGTCTACATCGGCTCGGACGGCAATCTTTTACAGGAAAAGAGCGGGAACTGCACTGTGCTCGAGGTCAACCGGCCGATCCTGACCGGCGTGGACCTGCTCAAGATCGAGCATCTGGACCAGCCCGGCTTCCACCCGCAGAAGGTGTCCCTGCTTTTTTATAAAAACACGTCGCTCGCGAGGGCGCTGGAACAGCTCAACATCACCGTGGACCGCGCGGCGGCCGCGGGAAAAAATATCATTATCCTCTCGGACCGCGGCGTGGACGAGAACCATGTGCCCATTCCTACGCTGCTCGCGGTTTCCAGCGTGGAACAGCATCTCGTGCAGACGAAGCGCCGCACAGCCGTCTCCCTGATCCTGGAGAGCGGGGAGCCCAGGGACGTCCATCAGATGGCGACCCTCCTGGGGTTCGGCGCGCGGGCGATCTGCCCGTATCTGGCGCACGAGTGCATCGGGGAGCTGATCGACCTCGGAATCCTGGACAAGGACTACCACACGGCCGTTGAGGACTACAATACGGCGCTTCTGGGCGGTGTCGTGAAAATCGCCGCCAAGATGGGCATTTCCACGATTCAGTCCTACCAGTCGGCGCGTATTTTCGAGGCCATCGGTCTGGGACAGGACGTGATCGACAAATATTTCACCGGCACTGTGAGCCGCGTCGGCGGCATCGGGATCGCGGAGATCGAGGAGGGCGTGACCTTCCGGCACGACCATGCCTTTGACCCCCTGGGGCTCGCGACCGATACGACGCTGGATTCCGTCGGCCTGCACGGACTGCGGTCCGGTCAGGGCTGCGAGGACCACCTTTACAGCCCTGAGACGATCATCGCCCTGCAGCGGGCGGTCCGGTCCGACTCCTATGAGCAGTTCAAAGAATATGCGGAAATGGTCGACGACGCGAAGAGGCCGCACACCCTGCGCGGGCTCCTGGAGTTCGTCCCCGCGGGAGATCCCGTCCCGCTCGAGGAGGTGGAGCCAGAAGAGGAGATCGTAAAGCACTTCAAGACAGGCGCCATGAGCTTCGGCTCCCTGTCCATGGAAGCGCACGAGACGCTGGCGCGGGCGATGAATTCCATCGGCGCCAGGTCCAATACCGGCGAGGGCGGAGAGTCCACGGAGCGCTTCGGAACAGACCGGAACAGCAAAATCAAACAGGTGGCCTCCGGCCGGTTCGGCGTGACGAGCGCCTACCTGTGCAGCGCGGAGGAGATCCAGATCAAAATGGCGCAGGGGGCCAAGCCCGGAGAGGGCGGGCACCTGCCGGGGAAAAAGGTCTACCCGTGGGTCGCCGCGACCCGGTATTCGACACCCGGCGTCTCCTTGATCTCCCCGCCGCCCCACCACGATATTTACTCGATCGAGGACCTGGCGCAGCTGATCTACGACCTGAAAAACGCGAACCGCGCCGCCAGGATCAATGTCAAGCTCGTCTCGGAGGCAGGCGTAGGCACGATCGCCTCGGGCGTCGCCAAGGCCGGCGCGCAGGTGATCCTGATTTCGGGATACGACGGCGGGACCGGCGCGGCGCCGGGGAGCTCGATCCACAACGCGGGCCTGCCCTGGGAGCTGGGCCTCTCCGAGGCGCACCGGTGCCTGGTGGAGAACGGCCTTCGCAGCCGCGTCGTCCTGGAGACGGACGGCAAGCTGATGAGCGGACGGGATGTCGCGATCGCGGCGCTTCTGGGCGCCGAAGAGTACGGCTTCGCGACCGCACCCCTGGTCAGCATGGGTTGCATGATGATGCGCGTCTGCTCGAAAGACACCTGCCCTGTGGGAATCGCCACGCAGAACGAACAGCTCCGCGCGCGCTTTAAGGGAAAACCGGAGCATGTGGTCCGCTTTATGCTCTTTATCGCGCGTCAGCTGCGCGAGATCATGGCGCAGATGGGCTTCAGGCATCTGTCTGAAATGGTGGGCCGGACGGACTGCCTGCGCGTCAGGCAGAACCTGATCACGGACCGCGCCTTCAAGGTGAATATGGAGCAGATCCTGGGCAGCGCGCCGCTTCCCGCGCCGGTCGAAAAGGACTGGTATGATTTCCGGCTGGAGAATACACCCGACATGGCGGTCCTTCTGCCCGCGTTCGCGCAGGGGCTCGCGAAGGGAGACCCGGCGCACCGCGTCGCGGGAGAGGAGCCGGGCAGCCGCAGGATCGGCAGTTACGAGACCTCCCTGAACGTCTCGTCCACGGACCGCACTTTCGGCGCGATCCTGGGATGTGAGATCACGAAAAAGTTCGGCAATACCCTGGTAGACGATACATTTACCGTGCACGCGCGCGGCGGCGGCGGGCAGTCCTTCGGAGCCTTTATCCCGAAGGGGCTGACGATCCGGCTGACCGGGGACGCCAACGACGGCTTCGGAAAAGGACTCTCCGGCGGCAAACTGATTGTTGTACCGGACGAAAAGAGCCCCTTTGAAGCCAGTGATAACATCATCGTCGGAAACGTCGCCCTCTACGGGGCGACCGGCGGAAAGGCGTATTTCAACGGGATCGCCGGTGAGCGCTTCTGTGTGCGTAACTCCGGAGCTGTCGCCGTCGTCGAGGGATGCGGGGACCACGGGCTTGAGTATATGACCGGAGGCCGCGCCGTCGTCCTGGGACGCACCGGCATAAACTTTGCCGCCGGCATGAGCGGGGGCATCGCCTATGTCCTCGACATGGACCACAGCCTGTACCGCAGAATGAACAAGGATATGACCTCCCTTCAGGAACTCACGGAAAAATATGATATCGCGGAGCTCAGGGAGATTCTGGAGGATTATGTCCGCGAAACGCGCTCGCGGCTCGGCACAGAGATCCTTGAGAACTACAACGACTATATTCCGTTCTTTAAGAAAATCGTCCCGAAGGATTATCAGCGCATGCTGACAGCCATCAGCCGCCATGAGGAGCAGGGTATGCCGTATGACAAGGCCGTGCTCGAGGCCTTCCGCGAAGTCGCGGGAGAATAACACCTGTAAGAGATGGAATGAGCGGCATTGTGCCGAGCACGGAGTCTTTCTCGAAGCCGCACGGGAATCCCCCTTGGAAGACCGGAATACTCCACCCATAACCTGGCATGGAGTCTTTCTCGAAGCCGCGCGGGAATCCCCCTTGAAAGGCCGGAATACTCCACCCATAACCGGGCACGGAGTCATCCGCGAAGCCGCGGGAAATCAGCTCCGAACCATAAGATGATTTAAAAAATACATGAAATAACCCGATGAGGAAAAAGCCATGGGAAAACCGACAGGATTTCTGGAATATGACCGACAGGAAAATATCGACCGGGCGCCCCTGGAGCGCCTTTCGGATTACGGGGAGTTTCACCTTCCCCTGGACACGGCGGAGCGGAGGAAACAGGGGGCGCGCTGCATGAATTGCGGCGTCCCGCTGTGCCAGAGCGCCATGCGCCTGCACGGGATGGTGACGGGATGTCCCCTGCACAATCTGATCCCGGAGTGGAATGACCAGGTATATGCCGGTCATGAGAGGCACGCTCTTTCACGGCTCCTGAAAACAAGCAATTTCCCGGAGTTTACCGGGCGGGTGTGCCCCGCGCTCTGTGAAAAGGCCTGCATCAACGGCATGGACGGAGACCCTGTGACGGTCCATGACAATGAGCTCTATATCATCGAGACCGCTTTCGCGAACGGATGGATGCAGCCCCGGATCCCGGCTCTGCGGAGCGGCAAAAAGGTCGCGGTTGTGGGGAGCGGACCGTCCGGACTTGCCGCCGCGGACCAGCTCAACCACCGCGGGCATCTCGTGACCGTATTCGAGCGGGAGGACAGGATCGGCGGCCTTCTCATGTACGGCATTCCCAACATGAAGCTTGACAAGACGGTCATCGGACGCCGCCACAGCCTCATGGAGGCGGAGGGCGTCACGTTCCGCACCGGCGTAAATGTGGACGCGGAAATGGCTGGAAAGCTCCTTGCGGAGTACGATGCCGTCATACTTGCCTGCGGGGCGAAACAGGCCAGGCGTCTTTCCGCGAAGATCACGGAGCTGGACGAAAACAAGCCGGAGGAAACGGAGGGCACGTCGGACAAGGCTGAAAAAACCGGAAAAACCGCTTCGGGGACGGCCGTCGAAGATGTCCGGGGAGTGTTTTTTGCGGTCGATTTCCTCACCGGATGCACAAAGTCTCTCCTGTCGGGGACGCCGGATCTCCGGGCGGCCGGGAAACACGTGGTGATCATCGGCGGCGGGGACACCGGCAACGACTGCATCGGAACCGTCCTGCGGCAGGGATGCAGAAGCGTCACGGCCATCGAGATGATGCCGGCACCGCCTGTCGAGCGCGCGCCCTCCAATCCCTGGCCGGACTGGCCGAAGGTCTTAAAGACCGACTACGGCCACGCGGAAGCCATCGCCCGCTTCGGGAAAGACCCCAGGGTCTTCAGTACGACCGTCAACGAGATTTATACAAAAAAAGGAAAGATCAGAAAACTGCGCACTGTGCAGGTCAGGTTTGCGGGCGGCAGGCTCGAGGAGATTCCCGGGACAGAGAAGACCCTTCCCTGCGACCTTCTTTTGATCGCGGCGGGCTTTACGGGCTGCGAGCCCTATACGGCGGGCGCATTCGGCGTGTCCCTTTCGCAGCGCGGCACGGTCTCGACACCCGGCGGCCCGGAGAGCTACCGCACGAATGTTGAGAAGGTCTTTACCGCCGGCGACATGCACCGCGGCCAGTCCCTGGTCGTCTGGAACATCGTCGAGGGGCGCGGATGTGCCCGCGAGGTGGACGAGTACCTCATGGGATATACGATGCTTTAAAAACATGAGAGCCGGGGAGAGCAGCGGAGACCCGGGGAGCCCCGGGAAAAAAGATCTGTCCTTACAGGAAAATGATCTGACCGTACAGATTGAAGCAATTGAAAAGATAGCCGGCGCATTTTCGTGACTTCGGTCGTGAGTTAGCCGGCATCTGTTTTCTGATTAAAGGAAAAATCTAATGCCGTAACCGGCTGTCATTTTTTTTAGTACGTG
>JAUNJS010000021.1:0-7198 GCA_030533125.1 Eubacteriales bacterium
CAGCGATCAGCTCTTCGTCTGTCGTCTCAGACTCTTCTGTCCGGAAATCTTCATTGTATTCTGCATCTGCCGGACCGGGTTCTCCCGGATAATCTTCGAAAAAATCTTCCAGGATAATATCCGACGAAGAATCTTTCGATTCTTCATCGTTTATGTATTCTTCCGAACCCGGACCCGGAAGAGATTCCCGATCTTCGGAGACATTCTCCTGCTCTATTTCTGACTCTTCATCGGATACGTCTTCAGGCTCTTCTTCGGAAGCAGCACTGTTTTCCATAGATCCCGGGTTTTCATGATTCAACAGGGAGGCTGTATGCAGGTCAGCGACGCCTGCGGGGAGTTCCGACTGCAGATCCATGGCGTCTTCAGGCTCTTCATACTGCGTTAAAGGTGCGGCCTGTACGGCCTTTGCAGCGGAACTGACTTCTTCCTCCTCCATGATGTTTTCAACCTCTGCAGGAGCGTTAACAGATCCGGATGACTGCGTAATCTGTGCGGGCTTTTGCCCTTTGGCGACGCTCTGTTCTTCCTTTTCAGGCAGGCCAAATCCCGCAGCAGTCTGCTTTTCCTGTCCGGACTGCTCAAGTTCTGCTTCAGCCTGTTCTCCCTGAGCGGACTGCCCGGATTCCGCAGCAGCCTGTTTTATCCCTACAGTCCCCCCGGATTTCAGGGAAGCCTGCTCTTCCTGTGGATTCTCTTTTGATCCGGCCGCGTCCTGCGCAGCTTCCGGTATGGACATCTCAAACACAGAAGCAAACAGATCTTCCTGCGCGGACGCCTGCCGCGCGGAAGCGAAGATGTCCGGGGTATCCTGCGCGGACTTCTGTTCCTCGTCCGCAAGCTGTGTCCCGGAATCCTCTGTTTCCGAGGGAGAGCGGGCAGCACGCGCAGCTGCGTCTTTTAAGAAATCGATTGAAGAGAGTGTTTCCTGTCTTTCCTCTGAAAATGCCAGTTCCTGTCCGTCCGACGCGGCAGGAACAGTCGGGACATCCTTTGAATCATGCCGGGTTTCCTGTTCCGCGCTCAGCGTTGTATTCAGTGCAGCTTCTCCCGGAGAAGAGAGTTCCTGTACGGCAGAGGCGACGGTGGTCTCCGGCGCTGCCTCCTCCTTCGCCATTTCGACGGCTGCTGCCTTCTCCCTCTCCTGTGCGGAGGCGATCCAGACCGGCGCGAAGGCCTGCAGGTCAGACGCTGCCTTTATACTGCCTGTATTGTCCAGCAGATACCAGTCGTCTCCGTCGTGGACCATTCCGGTCACAAGAGATCCATCTTCCTCAAAATAGTAACTCCTGCCGTCCATTTTCTGCCAGCCGGTTACCATTACACCGTCATCGTCAAAATAATAGCGGTCTCCGTCGATACTCCTCCATCCACTGACACGTCTGCCGTCTTCATCCAGATAGAAGGTTTCTTTGGCAATTGTCAGCCATTCTGTCTGGTTGGTGCCATCAGGGAGAATGTAGCGCCAGGGTCCGTTGTCCACGTCCTGATACCATTCTGCAGGACGGTAAGATGACCAGTATGTCCCGCTGGCAAGATTGCCGCGGTATACAGAGACACTTCCCCTGCTTGCGGGGGCTTCAAAATGATAGCAGTAATACTGACCGGCATTGTAAGCGCCCGCGGAGGTGTTTTCCACAGAACGCAGGTATTCCTCCACGCGGGGATAGAAGTTTTCCAGCTCATACTCCAGGTATGCCAGCTGTCCGTCGATCGTCGTATAATCATAGCCGTTCGATCCGCACCAGTTCCTGAGGCGGCTGTAGCGTCCTCCGGTCCACTGGCAAAGGCCATAGCTGCCTCCGCCCGCATTCCAGGCATGGGGATTGAATGTTGACTCACAGCGGATATTTGCCAGAATTCCACAGGCCGCGGCCTGGTTATACTTAAGTCTTTGTGTCAGATAAGTAAAAATATAGTCGCAATTCTCCTGCCAGGTCGCGCCCGCAACGGACACTGTTCCCGTCATGGCAAGAGACACCGTCAGAGTTCCTGTCATCAACAGGCCCGCGAGACGACGGGCCGCCTGTGTCTTTTTTCCGATCCTGCATCTTTTGTTGATCAAAAGGTTCCCCCTTCTCCTACTGCCATCCATCGGGTATAGACAGCATTTTGCAGTTCTTCGCAACTGTCCGCCGTACCTCAAAAAAAGTCACTGATGGAATTATAGTAAATGCGGCATTTTATTTCAAGGAATCGATGTAACAATTCTGTAACTTTTTAGAATAATTTCATATATTCGGGAAATTGCGAGGGAGTATCCGTCCGGTGCGTCTGCCGCACTGCAAATCCACATTTTTCTGCCGGTGCGACTGTCGGTGATTATTCGTCCTCGGATTCTGTTCCGCGGGATTTAGCGGCCCCTATCTGCCGATCGTCTCCCTGCTTGCGTTTTCTTGCCACATCGATCAGTTGCTCAGCTTCCCCGAAAGCCGCGAACAGATAGGGTTTTTCCCATTCCCGTCCCTTTTTTTCCAGCGCTTTGATCTGTTT
The DNA here is from genome assembly GCA_030533125.1 of Eubacteriales bacterium. Taxonomy (GTDB): domain Bacteria; phylum Bacillota; class Clostridia; order Lachnospirales; family Lachnospiraceae; genus CAG-791. The sequence goes on from JAUNJS010000021.1 coordinate 2,494, forward strand.
CCAGGTTTTCGGGATATCTTCAATATCTTCATCTTCCGGCTGATTTTCCGGTCGGAGAGATTCAGCCTGTTCCGCGCCGGTGCCTGCGCGGAGATCCTGAAAAGCATGAAGCGCAGAATTGCTCTGTAAGGCAGGAGAATTCCCGCAGCCGAACACATGGGGATGGCGTCGGATCATCTTGTCATTTATCGTCCGGATGACATCATTCAGCGTGAACAGACCTTCTTCTTCGGCGATCTGCGCGTGCATCACCACCTGCAGGAGCAGGTCCCCGAGTTCTTCACAAAGGCATTCCGCCCGCCCTGTTTCCGCGAGTATATTGATGCCGCAGATCACTTCGGCTGCTTCTTCGATGCAGGCCGCCTTCAGTGTCTCGTGCGTCTGCGCCCTGTCCCAGGGACAGCCGTCCGGCGCGCGCAGGCGGGCGACCGTATCACAAAACTCTTCCATGCCGCATATCTTTCTTTCTGCCATATTTTACACCTTTTCGTCCTCCTTCTCCACGCATGTTCTTTACGTGTAAACCGACATACTGTACCGCCGCTGAACGCGGTAACACAAGCCTGTCTCCCTTAATGCTCCGGATGTATTTGTCTTCGCGACCATGGTCCATCGGACGGAAGATAGAGCAAGCCTGTCTCCCTTAATGCTCCGGATGTATTTCGTCTTCGCGCCAATGGCCATCGGACGGAAGGCAGAGCAACGCTTGTCTCCATTATTGTTCCGGATGCGGTCTGTTTTCCTGTATATTCCCGAGTTGTATGTTTTTCTTTATAATTGTGTCCACGACGCCGTAAAGTGATTCGGATCCCATCCTTGTCTTTCGCTGGCGACCGTAAATCTGTGATGCGGTCACGTTGTGTTCGACCCAGTCCCCTCCGCCATTGCTGTCATTGAGCAGGAGCGGCTGCAGGTTATCCATAGAATGGGCGAATTTTGATTCCACGCTTTCACAGGCTTCGAATTCGTCGAACAAGGCTGTCAGTTCTTTTTTCTGGTCTTCGGGAAGGAGGGAGAAGATGCGCTCCTTTGCAGCGGCTTCGCGCGCTTTCTGGGTGGCAAGGCCCGCTTCGTCGTAGGCATAGGTGTCTCCGGCGTCGATCTCCACGATGTCGTGGATCAGGCACATCAGCATGACGCGGGCAATATCGACCTCTTCATTTGCGTATTCGCGCAGGATGTAGGACATGACAGCCATATGCCAGGCATGCTCGGCATCGTTTTCTCTGCGCCCGTGTCCCGACAGGTGCGTCTGGCGCAGGATGTTTTTTTCTTTGTCAATTTCCAGCGAGAATGCGAGCTGTCGGCTGAGCCGTTCGTTCTCCGTGATTTCTGACATGTTTTTCCCTTTTCATCGGCGGAGCCATTCCATGAGTGTCCGGGAGTGTCCGGGTTTTTCGCGTTTCCACGGTACCCGGCAAAGGAATTTCCGTATTTCGAAGCTATTTCGAAGGAGTCCGTCCCATGGTTTTTCATTACACCGGTGACAACTGCTCCACAACCTTTCTGCGCGGCGCAACACGCTTCCGGCAGATCATCACGAATTCTGCAGGACATCGCGTTCCCGGCAGAATTTCATGATGCCTTCCCTCGAGTCGATCAGCATGCTGTCGATGTCGAACAGAAGAATTTTTTCATTTATTTCGAGATGGTAACTTTCTTCAAAGGGCTCCAGGCGGAGCGGTAGATGACGGTTCCGACCTTTTTGCAGGTCCGGATTCTGAAATACAGCGTCCTGCCTTTCTTTAAGTTCCCGAACGTCCTCGCCGTCACTGACTGCTTTGTAATGTTCACAGTCTTTGTCCCGTCTCCGGAGAAGGTTTTTGAAGGACTGTACTGGATCTGGTATCCGGTGGCTTTCGCGATTTTATACCATTTCACGACCGCCCTTCTTTCCGCCTTATTCTGCACAGAAGCAAAGGAAGTCCTCGCCACCCTGTAAAAAGTGACGGATTTTGAAAGTGTGCTCGTCCCGGTCGCGGCCTTCGCGACTACTTTATAGATATATTTTGCGCCGTTCGTATTCGCGTTCGGATCAGAATATGTGAGCGTCGCGCCTCCGGAGATGGTCCTGATCTTTTTGTCGTTCCGGTAAATCAGATAGCCGTTCGCGCCGGCGACCCTGTTCCAGGTGATTTTGATGCCTTTTGCGAGGTTCTCCGCCTTGAGGCTTGTGACCGCCGCAGGGAGGACTTTGATCGTTACCTTCGCGGAAGCAGCTTTGTAGTTCGTCGTCGCCGCGCAGGATACGGTTATGCTGACCGTTCCAACCTTTTTCGCGGTCACCTGTCCTGTCGTACTGTTGACAGAGGCAATGGTCGTGTTGGAAGATGAAAATGTCTTTTCTCCCTTTGCGCCGGTGACCGTCAGCTTCGTGCTCCTGCCGGCACAGACACTGGCAGCGGCCGCTTGTGCCGTCACGCTCTGGGACGCTTTGGCGATCGTGAACGAACGGCTGGCGGAACCTTTGTAATTGCCTTTTCCGGTAACGGTCACCTTCGCCGTCCCGGCGTTGGTATTGTTCGTGTATGTCACTGCATAGTCGGTCCCGGACTGCAGTGTCCTGCCGCCGTGCTTCACGGTGACCGCCGGGGTCTTCGCATTTCCGTTGTAGACCAGGCCGTCAGCCGCGACGGTCACATCATCCGCGACAAGGGACAATGCCGTGACCGTGACGGTTGTGCTCTGCGTCCGCGCCTTGAACTCTTTGGTTCCTGCCGCGGTGACGGTAATCGTCGCGGAGCCTGCGGCTTTGGCAGTGATTTCCCCGCTGTCCCGGTTGACCATGGCGACAGAGGGATTTGAGGATCCATATGTCACCGTTCCCCGCGCTGTTCCGTTAATCGTGATGCGTCCGGTGGAAAAAACAGGGATGCTGGAACCGCTGACCGTGAAAGTCTGGGCCGCCGGCTCCTTCTTCGCGACTGCTCTTGTAAGAGTCCTGCCGCAAACCGTACAGCTGGTTGTTTCGGTTCCCTGCTCATCGTAAGTGGGTTCCTTTGTGACTTTCCATGTGCCGGGAGAATGCACATTGGTCACCGGATAGTACTGTACACTGTCATCGAAGACGCCACAGATTGCGCACTGGAGTCCGGCGCTGTGTCCGGTATGGATACAGTCCGCAGGCAGCTCTTCCAATGGCACGAAGATATGTTCATGGTTTCCGGTATATGCGCCGGCTGCCACGGTATCCGCAGTCACCCTTCCGGGAGAGAGCGCAAGAAACTCCTCCCCGAATCTGTCGCAGGCTTCTTCGTCGTAAACATAGCGCAGAGAAGCGGAAAGACCGGGAAAGCTGTAACCGTCTGCCGCGTTTCCGGACGCGTATCCCGCATATTCAGCGGAATCGCCGGTTCCCACGAGGAACAGACTGCGCCCGTCATTCCCCGCGCCCACCGTTCCGCTGTCGCAGTTGGTGATATCCGCCAGGTAATTGCTGCCGTCACGAAGTCTTACGATGTTCCACATATGACGGCCCCCGCCGCCGGATCCGTACATCGTTCCGGATACAGAGATGCACTCCCGGAAGATGTCGTTCCAGGCAGTGAGATCGCACAGATACTGAAAGCTCTTGGAATACCCCTCACAGACGACATTTGTTGTCTGATCCCCGTCGAAGGTCCAGATCAGCTGCCAGGGATCACCGTAGGGTGTATCGTCGTTGTTGATCGCGGCATGATTATAGCTTACGAGTCCGCAGATCTCCTTCCGGTATCCGTCCAGCTTCTCGTAATCCGACATGTTCTTATATTTGTCCACGATGGAAAGGGCTGTCTCGCGCGCAGTCCGCACGGATTCGCCGATCCCGGTGTCTGTGACATACAGATCCGTCCCTCCGAGAGGTCTGTAGTCCATAGAGACGGCAAAGGAATACTTACTTTCTCCCGAATAATATATTCTGTATTCCCCGTCAATATATGCCGCGCCGTATTTGAAGTGCGTGCAGCTTACACCTTTCGTCTTGTCATACCAGTACAGATCGCAGGGACAATCCGCCAGCAGCGCTTTATTCAGGTTTCCTAAAGTGATTTTTAAGGCAGCCTTCGCATCCTCCGTGATTTTATAATTTCCGTCCACATACTCGACGATCTGCTTTACCCCGAGTTCGCCGGCAGTCCAGGTTTTTCCGGCAAATCCCGTCTCCTTCAGTGTCACGGTAAGCTGCGTCGAAGTGGATTCTCCCGCCGCGACTTCCCGGATCTTCCGCAGGAGAACGCCATAGATACTCTTTTCATTCTCTTTCAGCCTGGTGGAAGCGTAGTGGCTCTTTGCCGCGCGTTCCTGCGCGACAGAGTTCCCTGTATCCGCCTGCAGATCCCCTTCCAGTCCGAGTTCCCGGTTCACATAGGCGGCAAAAAGACCATCATTATCCGCTTCGGCAGCCTCTTCCTTCGCCGGTATATAGACTTCCTCCTCCGCATCCTCGATGAGGACAAGGTCTGTCGGGATTTCGTCCTCGGAGAATCCGTCCGCGGGAACTGTCTGCTCCGCAGATTCCTCCCCGGAGATTTCCTCCGGAATCTGCGCGCCTGTTTCCGCGCCCTCCGCGGCATCCGGTTCCGTTGTCTGCGCAGGAAGGTCAGAGGCTTCCGAATCGTCCGTTCCGGCAGTTTCCTCCTGCGCGGCGTCTGTTTCCGCGGCGTCTGTACCCCCGTCACTCCAGCCGGAGCCGGACGGGTCTTCCGCCCCGGCTTCGTCCGCAGCG
>JAUNJS010000021.1:7298-18163 GCA_030533125.1 Eubacteriales bacterium
TCCGCGTCCTCTTCAGCGGTTTCACTTTCCGCGCCTTCCGTGTCCGCAGCGTCCGCGTCCTCCCCGGCTGTTTCACTGTCCGCGCTGTCCAGGTCCGCGGTATCCCGGATCTCCTGGTCCGTATCATCCTCCTCCGCGGCGTCAGTGTCAGCGGCATCTGTCTCCGCGGCGCCATCCTCCGAAGCGCTTGTTGCCCCGGAATCTGCGTCTTCGACACCCGCGTCACCCGCATCCTCCGCATCCGCGTCTTCCGTTCCCGAGGAATCCTCTTCCTCCGGCAGATCAGAGGATTCTTCCCCGGAATCATCTCCGGAGTTATCCCACGAATCTTCTTCGGGCGCGGCAGTCTCCTGCGTGGAACCTTCCATGCCGGCATCATCCCCGTCCAGTACAGGATCCTGACCGGCCTCCTCCGTACCCGCCGGGAAGTCGGCATCATTATCTTCGGGGAATTCTTCCATGGTCTCTGATGCGCCCATGGTTTCCGATTCCGGCAGCTGCTCCTCTTCGTACGCCATGTCTTCGCCGGTCGACAGAATCTCCATCGTTTCATCCGGCCACGCATCCGACGCGAATGCCGATACGGAAAAAGCCGGCGCCGGGAGGTGTGCAGTCAGCATCACTGCCGTTAGAATCATTGCGGTCCGTTTCATCAGATACTTCATAAAAACCAACCTTTGAAATATATATTGGATATTTATATTACCCTGAAGTTATGTCAGTAATACGTTGTCTTAATAATCAAGCCGCCATTGACGGTTGATCTGCAGGCTCACCTGAACCCATGCAGGAAACACGTCCTGTAGGGCGGAGAATTAAGCATGTATAAGAGTTGATCTGCAGGCTCACCTGAACCCATGTCAGAAACCTCTCTGCCTTCAGACACCCGGTTCCATGGAACTCCTGATGTTCATGACGAGCATCTGCAGGCGGTTTTCCACATTGGTGAAACTGACGTCGGGGTCGTAGTCGAGCGGCAGGAGCTGGATATCCGGAAACATCTTTTTGATGCGTCCGGCGATCCCGCGGCCGACGACGTGGTTCGGAATGCATCCGAAAGGCTGCAGGATGACGAATGCGCGGACGCCCTCTCTCGCGCGTTCGATGATTTCCGCGGGGATCAGGATGCCTTCCCCGGAGTCATAGGCATGGGGAAGAACAGGGTCGGATGCCTTCGCGACGTCCCTGAGCTTCGCGGCGGGAACAAACAGGGGATGTTCCTTCGCGGCGGCGTTGACAAAATCGTGGGACATGTCGAAGACCTGGCCGACGATCTTGAGAAAGGTCCGTTCGGAAACAGGTTTTTTTACGCCGAATTCCGCCGCCTGGGCTTCCCGTACGAAATATGTCTTCTGAATAACGTCCGCCATCTTGGCCTCGACGATTTCAAAGCCGTTCTGTTCCAGATACCTCTCGATCTCGTGGTTCGCGCCCGGATGGAAGTTCAGGAGGTACTCTCCTACGATCAGGACCTGCGGCCTGGGGGAGGAGCGGTCGTACTCGACTGTCTTCATCAGGCGGACTGCCTTCTTAAATGCTTTTTTCATCTGGCTGACGCCGCCGTTTTCGATGGCGTCAATCAGGAGATCCATCGCGCGCTCAAAAGTCTTCTCCGCGCTCCCCTTTACGGTTTCGTAGGGGCGCATTTTTCGCAGAAGGTCCTCGAGGGCGTCGATCATGGGCAGCGCGAAACTGATTTTGACGTAAGCGCGCAGGCTGGGCTTAAAACCGGGATGGAGATCGTGATAGTCTTCATCGTCGTTTGTGAGGATCGGGACGTCGCTGTACCCCGCGTCATCCAGCGCTTTGCGCAGGAGCGCCCCGTAGTGGGTCAGACGGCAGCAGCCGATATACTTGCCCATCATGACCGCTCTTTTTCTGCCCGCGTATTCGGGTTTCTCCAGGGCCTCCAGAGCCTCGCCGATGACGACCTGGGCCGGGAAGCAGATGTCGTTGTGGACGTAGCGCTTGCCGAGCTCGATCGCCCGCTCGCGGCCGATGGGGAGCGGGACGGTTTTGATTTTCTGCTCCGCGAAGACCGCCGCCATGAGGCGGCTGAAGGCGTGGGAGGTGTTGGGGACAAAGACAATATATTCCCCGCTGTCCAGATCCTCCTTCCGGAATTTCTGCGGGTAGGGATCCCGGAGCGGACGGACCTCCCCGGGCCTGCGCCGGGACGCGCCCGGCAGTGTCCTGGGCATTTCCGACAATTCATGCCTCTGGGGCGGGAAGACCTCCTGACCTTCTGTCTGCCGCTCCGCACTGCGGGCGTCTCTCTCCCGCTTCATCTGTACGGTGGAGAGGAAGGAACGGATCCGGATGGAAAGAGGTCCGCGTATATCGCTCTCGTCAACTTTCAGGATCAGCGGTGTTTTACCGGAGATCTCCTTCATAATGCGGATGATCTCGTCCGACAGATAGGCGTCATGGCCGCAGCCGAAGCTCACGATCTGGACATACTCCAGGTTTTCGTGCGCCGCGGCGTAGATCGCGGAACTCAGCATCCGCGCGTGGAAGTTGTTGACAACATCCAGGCGGCTGTTTTTGAGGTCGAGGTCCGTCAGTCCAGGAATCGCGTCCGCAGGCAGGACGCTGATCCCCTGCTCTGTAAACATGCCGGGGATATCGTGGTTGACCAGATCGTCATTCTGATAGGGGCGCGCCGCCAGGACAACCGCCATGGGGAATTTTTTCTCCGTTACGGCTGCCCGCTGCGCCTTCTGTCCGTTTCCGGACTCAGCGTGTCCCGCGAAGGCAGCGGCTTCCGCCTCCAGCTGCTCCAGCACTTTCTTTCCCTGCTCCTGGAGCTTTTCCCGGAACGCGGACTGGGCGGCATCGCCCTCGCGGATCGCTTTCCGCACGAGGTTCTTTTTGATCCCGAAAGTGTCCGAAACAAAGCGGGAGAGCTGGCGCTCGCGGTCCGTATCCGTGTACCAGAAAAAGACCGGCGCGTCGTAGATAACACTGCCCCGCTCCTCCGGGTTGTCCGAGTTTTTGATCACGAACGGAAAACCCTTGACGATTCCGCACATGGAGACGCTTGTTTTCTCCGTATTTTCGGATTTCCTCGTGGATATCGACGGGAAAAAGATTCTGTCCGCGCCGTGTTTTTCCAGCCAGCGGATATGACCGTGCACAAGTTTTCCCGGGAAGCATTCCGTATCGGAAGTCACGGCGTGCAGGCCGTCCTCGAAGATGGCGCGGGTGCTCTCCGGGGAGACGAGGACATCAAAACCCAGGGCGCTCCAGAACGTCCGCCAGAAGGGAAGCGTCTCCCAGTAGGCGAGAACGAAGGGGAGGCCGATGGTTATGCCTTTTCTGCCGTCGACCTGTTTATACGGATACTCCCGGGTCAGGAAAGTCTTCCGGACCTTGAAGAGATCAATCCCTTTTCTGGGGCGGGCAGCAGGACGCGGGGATTTTACCGGATTCCGGTTTTTTTCCTGCTCCGCGGATTTCGGCATCACTTTTTCCGCACTCCCGGATTCCGGGACCGCGGATTTCAGACGTTCGGTTTTTTCAGGGTGGGCTGTCCGCCCTGCTGCTGCAGGCTCCGCGGTCTTTTCAGAAGGTGCTGCCCGGCCCGCGGCTGCAGGCTTCGCGGCCTTTTCGGGCGGCGTCTCCTGCTGCCGGCCGGCGAGGAACGCCTCCAGTTCGCCCGGGTTCAGCACGCCGCCGCGCTCGCAGCGGTTGCCGGTGATCCAGAAATCGCCGGTGGAGAAGGTGACGACACTCCGGCGGCAGTGGTTTTCACAGCCGCCGCAGACAAGGCCGTTAACCTGTGTGAAGGAGAAAGTCCGCAGGGCTTCAAAACCGATGAAAGACGATTCCTGCCCTGTGCGCGCCATTTTCTTTTTTGCGGCATAAGCGGCGCCGATGGCGCCCATCAGGCCCGGATACGGGGCGCGGACGACCTCGCGGCCGATATACTGCTCCATGGCTCTGAGGACCGCGTCATTGCAGAAAGTCCCTCCCTGCACGACGACGCGCTCTCCCAGGGAGTCCAGGCTGCTGATCCGGATGACCTTGGTAAAGACATTTTCAATGATGGAACGGCACAGACCGGCGAGGATTTCGTTGACCTCCTTGCCGTTTTTCTGCTCTGTGATGATCCGGCTGTTCATGAACACCGTACAGCGGCTGCCGAGCTCGGCGGGGTGCTTCGCCCGGAAAGCGCGCTCCGCGATTTCATTTGTCGGGACGCCCATATTTTTGGCGAAATTTTCCAGGAAGGAGCCGCAGCCGGCGGAGCAGGCCTCGTTGACGACGATATCCGTGATGATGCCGTCGTCCAGCCAGATGGCTTTCATGTCCTGTCCGCCGATGTCGAGGATGAATGTGGCGTCCTCAAGATATTTTGCGCTGGCGCCGGCGTGCGCGACGGTCTCGACGATGTGATCATCCGCGCGGAACGCCTTTGCGGCCAGAAGCTCCCCGTAACCGGTCGTCGCCATGCCCAGCACGTGGAGGGATATTCCCTCCCGGCTGTACTTTTCCTCCATCTCAAGGAGGCCGCGCCGCAGCACGGAGATCGGATCTCCCCCGTTATTGGCGTAAAATGAATAGAGAATGCGCTCCTTCTCGTCCAGCGCGACGAACTTGGTCGTCGTACTCCCGCAGTCCACGCCGAGATAGACGTCGATCACCGCGCCGTCTTCCGCCGGATCCAGCCGCCGGAAGATGTTTTTGTCCTCGTAGAGCGGATGGCGGGCCAGAAAAGCCCGGTATTCGTCCTCCGACTCGAAAAACGGCCTGGAAAGGGCTCCGTCCGCGGCATCGCTCGCGATCTGACGCTGGATGCTGAGCTTGCGGATGATGAGATCGAGATCAAATCCTCCCGTGCGGACATTGTCCGCGGACGCATCCTTGCTCTGTCCGCTCCCGTTCCCGGCATAGAGTGCGGCGCCGATGGCGACCATCAGCTCCGGTTTTTCGGGAATGAGGATGTCCTCGTCCTGCAGGTTCAGTTTTTCACGGAAAGCCTGCACCAGCATCGGGTGGAAGCACAGGGGACCTCCCTCGAAAATAATCGGCGGCTCCATGGTCAGCCCCTGCGCGAGGCCGCCGATGGTCTGCTTGGAGATCGCGTGCAGCGCGGAAAGGGCGATGTCTTCCTTGGCGACGCCCTGGTTAAGCAGCGGCTGGATATCCGTCTTGGCATAGACGCCGCACCGTCCGGAAATATCGTAGAGCTGCGTGCCCTTCTCCGCGAGCGCTTCGTATTCTTCAGGCGCCACCTTCAGGAGGGAGGCGATTTCGTCTATGAAAGCGCCTGTCCCGCCGGCGCAGCTTCCGTTCATGCGCATGTCCGAGACTTCGAGCCTGCCGGTCTTCGTGTTTTTCCGGAAAAAAATGACCTTCGCGTCCTGTCCGCCCAGTTCGATCGCCGTCTTCGCGGTCGGATAGTATTTCATGACCGCGAGAGAATTGGCCACGACCTCCTGCACGAAGGGTACGCCGGCCGCGTCCGCCAGAGGCTTGGACCCGGAGCCCGTAAAGGCAATCCGCACTTCGCTCCCTTCGGAAATGTATTCTTTTCCCTCCTTTAAAAGCGCGCAGACACTTTTCTGCAGCTCCGCGTGGTGGCGGATATACCGGCTGAAAATGATATGCTCATCCTCACCCCGGAGAATGACCGTTTTTGTGGTTGTGGAACCCACGTCCACGCCGATCCAGTATTTCTTAGAACTGCTCATATTATCACCCGTGCACAAAACGCACAGAATACTGTTTATGACACTCCGCCCTGCGGACCCTTATAATCAAGCATCAGCATCGTGATATCGTCAAACTGCGGAGCCTGCCCGATGAACTGCCTGATATCATTTCTCGTATTCTCAAGCATATTCTTCGGCCCGGCGTCCGGCCATGCATTGAGCGCCGCAAGCATCCGGTCCGTTCCGTAGAACTCGTCCTTTTCATTCGTGGCTTCCGGAACGCCGTCCGTATAGACAAAAAGGCGGTCTCCCGGATAAAGCTGGAATTCGTGCTCCCCGAAGCGCATGCCCGCCATGATCGCCACGGCGAGGGAGTGCCGATAGACAACCAGTTCATACTTTCCGTTTTTGCGGCGCAGAACCGGGTGTTCATGGCCCGCGTTCGCGGCGACCCCCTTTCCGGTCGAGAGCTCGAGGATCCCGAGCCAGACCGTCACGAACAGATTGGAGTCGTTCCCCTCGCAGAGCTGATTATTGACATCGTGCAGGATTTCCGCAGGTCTGCCGCCCATCTGCGCGCGGTTCTTGATCAGGGTCTTGGCAATCACCATGAACAGGGCCGCGGGGACGCCCTTGCCGGAGACATCCGCCATCACCATCGCGAGATGGTCGTCGTCCACCAGGAAGTAGTCATAGAAATCACCGCCCACTTCTTTGGCCGGTTCCATGAAAGCATACAGGTCAATCTCCCTGCGGTCCGGGAAAGCCGGGAAAATCCGCGGCAGCATATCCGCCTGGATTTGTGTCGCGACATGAAGCTCGGCGCCGATGCGCTCTTTCTCCGCCGTGACGGCAGCCAGATTCTTTATATACGCCTCCAGCTCCCGGGTCATGTGCTCGAAAGACTCGCCCAGCCACTGCAGTTCATCGCCGGTCCGCACACGGTTCCGGAAGGTGCCCAGCGTTTTCATGTTCTGGCTGACCAGATGCTGCGTATCCTCGTCCAGCATGTGGATGGGCTTGATCAGGATTCTGCGGATATAGAAGTAATAGAACAGCGCGGAGACGACGACGATTCCCAGAGAAACCAGCAGGAAGAGGATATAAAACTGGCGGATCTCCCTGAGGATGGCATCCATGGAAACGTCCACGCTCGCCAGCGCCACGGGAGTTCCCGCGCTGTCGAGAACCGCCACATAGGCGGATGCCAGATATCCGTAAGCTGAATCCTTGGTAATCAGGATCGTTCTCTCCGCGTCAGGAGCGAACGCGGCGTGCATGACCTTGTCGCCATCGCCGTAGTACTCGTCTGTATCCCCCAGGTCGCATACGCCCTCATCTCCCTCAGCCCCTGTATCCCAGATGTAAAACTGCACATCCTCGGGGATCACGACATAAAGATATTTCACACCGGTCGTCTGGCGGATCATCTGGAGCTTTTTGTGGACATTTTCATAATACTGATCCTTCTGAAGGGTTTCCCGGTAAGCGGGAATCCGGTCTCCATCGAGCAGCTGCGCGACGACAGTGGCGACTTCAAATGCGTTCTTGGAATACTTCTCCTCCATTTTCAGGCGGTAGAGAAGGCTGCCCAGGGTAGTCAGCGTCAACACAAGAAGCATGCTCATCGTGATCAGGCCCAGCAGAAGTCTGGGCTGCAGTCTCAGTCTGTTTTTCATTTCCGATCCTCTCCAACTTTTTCATAGACTATGAGGCGCGCATGGCCGTCCCTTAAGGAATACAGCCACTGATTCTTCCGGAGCGCCCATTCCCGCCAGGGGAGAGGCGCGGTTCCCGTGCCCAGCGCCTGCACATAGTGCAGCACTCCGTTCAGTTCAACCTGTGTCAGGCTGTTATAGCATCGAAACATCTGCCCGGCCTCTTCCCGGGACAAAGCGTGCGTGAGCGTCAGCCTGTCCGGAGACGGACGATTCCAGTAAGGCTTTTTTTCCGTCTGCGGACGCGCGTTATTCCAGGCGGTTTCGAAATCCGACATGATCGACTCCGTCATGGAGCGGGTCAGCGACGCCAGCTCAAGATAGACATCCACACTGTCTGTGTCCTCCGTGATCTCCAGCGTTCTCTGGTCAAGGATGTCGCCCGAATCCAGTTCCGGCGCCATCACATGGATCGTAACGCCTGTGTACGGCATTTTCCGGTCCATGGCAGCCTCTATGGGATAATAGCTCCTCCCGTCCGGCAGAAGCGAACTGTGCACGTTCAGCCCCCGGAACACAGGCAGATCAGTCGGCACGGGAATCCGGCGGTCGTATTCGGCGGAATACAGCAGACCGCACCCCTCCTCCAGAAAGAGCGCGCGGATCCTGTCTTCCGTAATGGATTCATAGTGCACCGGAATCCGGTTCTCCTCCGCCATGCGGACAATCCCTTCCTCCGTCATATAGTCCTCATCGTTGTGATAGGTATACAGCGCGAGGACCTGATGGTTCGAAACGAAATATTCAAAACAGGGAAGGAAGACATCCGACCCGAAATATACGATTTTCATAACCACTCTCCCGGCGTCAGATCCATCGCATCTCCACCGTGCTGAAAAGCGCCGCGGCGTCTCCCGATGTGACAGATCAGACTGAGATCACCAGCGTATTGAAGCCCTGGAAGCGCCGATAGAAAAACTTTTTTGACCGCTTCCGGATCAGCAGGATCCCTGTGGCGTCCAGGTCCTCGCTCTCCAGGACCGAACCGCCCTCCAGACTGAACGGATTGAACTCCACTGCGTTGTCACGCAGGTGAAGCTCAAAACTGCCGTTTTCCATCGCGAGGACCGTGATCTGTATATAGCCGACACTGTCCGTTCTGTCGGACATGCGCATCAGACGCCTGAAAAGACGTCCCGTGATATAGTTGATCGGAAGATCCCTGATGTTTCTTCGATTGAATGCCGCCCGCCGCGTCAGAGGATCTGTATCCTTTTCCTCCTGATTCAGCTCGGAAGCCTCGACCCTGTCCAGTTCCCGCGAAGGTCCCGGATCTTCAAAGCTGTCCTCCGCATTTTGCTGTTTCTCGAATCCGTGTTTCAAGATAGCCATTCCGATTTCTTCCACCGCGAGCATCACTGTATAGGACTGCGCCATGGAAGCCTTCCAGTGTTCGCAGAACTCCTCCAGGTCGACACTTGCCTGCCCGATGTCCTTGCTGCTGCTGAGAATAGTGCGTCTGAATATCCTGTCCTCCGTCACCGGAAGCTTGAAAATCCGGGATGTTCTCCCGCGGATGATGACCAGAAGCTCAACGAGGGCAAGAGACAGGATCTCTGTACACGGATAGAGCCACCAGAAGCCTCTGAGGCCGAATCTGGAGCAGAAAAGAGCCGCCGGAATCAGAATCACCGCTCCCCGGAGCGTCTCCAGGAAAAGTGCGAAGAATCCCAGTTCGCGGGCCAGGAAAAAATTCGACAGCAGGATGCTGATCCCTCCGAAAAAGGCACCCGCGGCAAAGATCCGGATTGCCGTGCAGGCCAGCGGTGCCGCGCTGCTGCCCGCAAGCCCGAAAAGCATACAGATGAGATCCGGCCTGCACTCCGCAAACAGAATCGCCAGAGTCCCTGTCCCGATCCCTGTCAGAAAACCTGTGCGGAACAGCGTCTGCATTCCCTGTCTGTTGTTCTCCCCGTAATAGGTGGATACAATGGGCTGCATGGCTTTCACGGTTCCATCGTACAGATACAGGATGAGGTAGGAAGTATTCTGCAGTACGTCAAAAACCGCAATCCCCGTTTCCCCGCCGAGACGCCGCAGAATGTTGTTGCACAAAAGCAGAAAAATCATCTGATACATGTACTGGACAGAAACGGACAGTCCTGTCCTGAGCCTGCCGGCCCCCTCCCTGATCCAGCCCCTCGCGGGAAGACCGAAACGGATGCCGTGTTTGGGATCCATGACTCCGGACAGATAGATACTGATTGAAATAATCTGACCCAGTGCCGTCGCGAGAGCCGCTCCTCCAGTCCCCATCCCGAATCCGAGGACCAGCACAAAGTTCAGCAGGATGTCGCACAGATTTCCGGTGATTGAACCGATTGCGGCGATCCGGTGCATCCCGTCATTGCGCAGATAATAATTAAAAATGTTCGCATAATAAAACAGCGGCGTCGCCATCAGCTGAATGCGCAGATACGCCTTCGTAGCTTCAAAAAGAGCGCCGTCCGAGGGAACCGTTCCCAGTACGCGAAGCAGAGGATGCAGAAAAAGAAGGCCCAGAACAGCTGTCGCGCAGCTCAGAATCAGGGCTGTCATATAAATACAGCTCACATTGCTCCTGGCTTCATCCTTTTTCCCGCGGGACATGTGCACCGAGTACTCCAGCGCACCGCCTGAACCCAGTCCGTGGGCGAACATGGCGTTGACCATATATACCGGCAGGATCAGGCTGATCGAAGCCAGTCCCACAGCTCCCAGATGATGTCCGACAACTACGGCATCCGCTATATCGCTGAGCGACCATCCGACAGAAGAAATCATGGCGGGCCACCATGCCCGGAAAAACATTGCGTTGGTAAAACGATCCCTGATCTCCCCGGAACCGTAGCTTTTCTGACCCATACCTGTGCTGTCTCCTTCTGCATTATGCAGCTATTGTGATACTTTAGATTGTATCGGAACTTGATTCCTTTGTCCATACATCAAGCGGAATGCAGCTTCTTATTTATATGTCTTTATATGTTCTTATTACATGTTCTTGTGTCCTTATTACATGTTCCTGCCGCATTTCATACCCCCGGGGAGGCGTGAATTGTTAACGGCGCTTTGCTGCTTTTCAGGCTGCCGCGAAAATCGAGGCGATTTGCGCGGCTTTTTCGCGCAAAACCCGGGTTAAAGGCGCGCGGCGCCGCGTAAGCGCGACACGCTTCAGCGTGTTGGAATCGCCGCGCGGTTACTATTCATGGGCCGCGCGCGCCGTTTCCCGCAGCCGCAACGTTTTGATTGACAAAAACAGCGGGGGCGCATAAGATATACTCAACACGGGGTGCTTGCCAAAAAGCAGGCTGAGAGTCGGCTGGATCTGCCGTAACCCGCATAACCTGATTTGGATAATGCCAACGAAGGGATCAAAGAAAGCCATCCGCTTCCTCTGCAGCCGCACGCAGCAGACATAGATCGATGTGCGCAGGAGAATTGCGGGCGCATGCGGATGCATTCCGGTCAGATCCCGTGGCGGGGTCTTTTTTTTTTGAGCGAAATACGCAGA
>JAUNJS010000553.1 GCA_030533125.1 Eubacteriales bacterium
CATTGTCATTTCGGAAGCAGCCATGCAGACAGAAAAAGAATCCACAGGAAATCCTGAAATCTACAAAAGCTGGATCCAGGCAGAGTATTGTTATAATGTGAGCGAAGCCTGGCCGAAAGAACTGTTTCCGGAGGCGAAGTATACGCTCTTCCGGGAGTGCGGCTGTCTGGTCACGTCGATGGCGATTATGCTGCGGCATTTCGGCATTGAGAAGGAAGAAAACGAACTCCTTTTTAACCCATGGGTCTTTAACCAGCGGCTGATCGCCGAGAACGCGTTTCTGCCGTCCGCGGATCTCAACATAGAGGAGATCCGGAAGCTGTATCCCCTCGTGTACATCGGATATCTGCCGTATTCGAAAGAAAATCTGCTCATGGTGATTCGAACCGGACAGCCTTTTCTGATCACTGTGCCCGGCGTGCGCGGCGCCAGACATTTCGTTGTGCCGGACCACCTGACAGAGGATGACATGGCCGTCATAGACTGCGCGTGGGAAAAGAAGTTTCTGAGCGAATTCGATGAGATTCTTGAGATCCGCGTCTTTCACGCGGCGGACATTGAATCTCCGGGGGACTCCTACGAGGTCCTTAAAAAGCACGTCATAAGCGAGGGGCTGATGTATCAGGAAAAATAAGTCCCCGCAGCGCCGGAGCTTCTCGGTAAACGGGCAGGCCTGCGCGGTTCATGGCCGCAGCGCCGGAACTATTTAAGGAAACGGGCAGACCGGGGCTTTCCGGCTTTGCCGGGGAAAAAGCTCCCCGGATTGCACTCGGATTGCTCCGCGCATGCGCGCTCCCGCAATCCGCCGGGTAAATTTTATTATTGACGTGCGGAAATCTTGTGCTATAATACTAATGCATGTTTTTTTCAGGAGACAGTGGAAGGAAGAAGAAACCGTCTCCCGGCAAAACAGCCGCCGCGCGGCGGCAAGAAATAACCTGTTCAGTCTGGACATTCGGTGTCGAACTGAGGGGACTGAAGGGAGGGTAGAGCATATGTCAAGCGTTATTGTCAAAGAAAATGAGACATTGGACAGCGCACTGCGCCGCTTTAAGAGAAGCTGCGCCAAAGCGGGCATCCAGCAGGAGATTCGTAAGAGAGAGCATTACGAGAAGCCCAGCGTCAAGCGCAAGAAAAAGTCCGAAGCTGCCAGAAAGCGCAAATACAACTGATCTATAATACAACGAATCCTTTATCGGAAAGGATCCCGCATACAGAGCGCTTTATGGTATTGCGGATGACAACGGCGGAATCTGGAACGCCGTTTGTCCAACACAAAACTGGAACCCCGGCAGCAATGCCGGGGTCTTTTGCGTAAAGCGGAGAAACGCGGATCCGTTCGCTTTTCAGGACAAAGGACGCCCGAACATGGAGACTGTCGAAGTGAGATTTCAGGAGCATACGAAAGAAGAAGTGCCGGAGGGAATCCGTCCGGACCCCGGGCAGGCTTCTTCCGCGCCTGCGGTTCAGGAAGAAGCAGGGCAGGAGAAGGGAACAGGCCCGGAGCCGCCGGAAGAGGAGAGGCTGCCCGCGGCCGTCGAGGCAATTCTCTTCGCGATGGGCGAAGCAGTGCCCGTCTCTGTGCTTGCCTCCGCGCTCGGAGTGTCCGAAGACAGGATTCTGACGGCGGCGGAGCTGCTCGCAGAGCGGTTCGAAGCCCGGGACAGCGGAGTTTGTCTGAACAGGTACGAGGACTGCCTGCAGCTGTCAACAAAACCGGAACTCTACGAATACCTGATCCGCGTGGCGAGCGAGCCAAAAAAACCCAGACTCACGCCGACGCTGCTGGAGACGCTGTCCATCATCGCGTTCCGGCAGCCTGTGACCCGGCTGGAGGTCGAAAAGATCCGCGGCGTCAACAGTGATTTTGCCATCAACCGGCTGGTTTCCTATGATCTTGTCTGTGAAGTCGGGAGAAAGGAAGTGCCGGGGCGCCCGCTCCTGTTCGGGACGACGCAGCAGTTCCTGCGGTCCTTCGGGATCAGTTCGCTCGAGGAGCTTCCCGAACCCGGGGAGACACAGATGGAGATGTTCCGGGAGGAAGCGGAGGACGAGGTGCGCACAAGCCTGCAGATCTGACGCGCAGGCTTCCGCGGGCCCGCTGCATAAGCATCCGCGGGTCCGAC
>JAUNJS010000183.1 GCA_030533125.1 Eubacteriales bacterium
TGCCGCAAGGCAGGCAGTAGGAAGCACGCGACTTAAGTCGTGTGAGGCTTCACGAAGTGCGGCTTCCAGGCTAATGGTGAATTTGGAGAAGAAGGCCCTCGATTTATAGTTTATAAGAAGAAAAATGAGAAATGAATGATTATTCTCAACAGATCAATGATGAGAGCTATGGGATTGAAGTGTGGATTCGATTCGAAGAGCGTCTGAGGGCGAAGTACAAGGAGAGCTATGTTCCCTCCGAGGTCTTTCTGGCAGTCAGGGAGACGGATGACCGTCTGGTCGGGATCATCGATTACCGGCATCCTCTCACCGGCTTTCTTATGAGCTTCGGAGGAAATATCGGCTACAGCGTCCGGCCATCAGAGCGGCGGAAAGGATATGCTTCCGAGATGCTCCGATTGATGCTGGATCTATGCCGCTCTTACGGAGAAACGCGGGTTCTGCTTACCTGCGACAGGGATAATACGGCATCAAGAAAAACGATTCTGAAAAACGGCGGCGTCCTGGAAAATGAGATCGAAGACACGGTGGGACTGGGTAAATGCGGCAGGATCCGGCGCTACTGGATTTCTACCGTGCCGGCGTAGGATGTGTTCTGTATGAAAAATGAGAACAGGTGCAGGCAATCCTGAATGCGTCACGGGCAGATGTCTGAGATGACATGAGAACCGTCCCCTTGTCATCCACGAGCTCGAATAACAGTGCTGGATAATTCGGGAGAATTAGTGGAAGAACAGCGGAAATCGCCGGATCAACGAGGTGAATTAATGAGAGAACGGATTGTTTTAGCGCCGGGGCTGAACGGGAATGAACTGACACGGAGCCTTGCGCTGCATGGCGTGAACTGTATCGGTCTGCGGATATGCGGCGCGGCGGAGCTTGCCCGTTTGGCGCTGATGCGTTCCGGTGTTTCCATAGCGGAGGATTTTGTCAGCGCAAGGGAGGAAGCCGGAATTATTGCCGAGGCGGTGGAAGGTGAGCCTTATTTCGGGAAAGCATCCTGTTCGGATATTCAGGAAATCGCTTCTGCAGTCCGACGGATGAGGAGCCTCATTGCTTCGGAGGATGAAGCACAGGAGCTGGAGCGCATTCTTTCTCAGGGTATTTTCAATGAGAAAAACAATGCGCTCCTTCAGGTGTACCGGAGATACATGGAGATTCTTTCCCGGCGAAATGCGGTGGACGCGGTCTCGCTGATCCGCATGGCGGCTGAGAAGAGCAGCGTGATCAGCGCGGAGTTCCTGACCTTAAAAGAGTATCCGCTGAGTCCTCTTGAGACGACCCTTCTTGACAGGATATCGGGAGGAGCGGCTGCGGAGACAGGTATCCATGAGCTGTTTGGAGTGGCCGAAGGGAACGTCCATATTGACAGCATTAAGAACTGTTACGGCGCTCCGAATGAGGTGGAAACGATCCTGGAAGAGATCTATACCGGAAAACAGCTGGATCAGTGTACGGTCGCCGTGACGGACGGTGTTGCCTACGGGCAGCTGTTTTTCGATTACGCCCTTCTGTATGATATTCCGGTCACTTTCGGCTGCGGGATTCCGATCATACATTCCAATCCCGCCAGGCTTCTGGCCTTGTATTATAAGTGGATTACCGGCGGCTTTTTCGGGGCGGCGGCGCTGCACGAAATGCTCACGGCGAAAGCCTTCAACCGGACAAAGCTTTTTGATCAGTTCCCGGTGCGGGAAGACGGCTTCAGTTGGAGTACTTTCTTTGATGTTCTCGGCGGTCTCAGGTTTACAAATGACAGGGAGACGAACAGGGGGCGCATCGAAGACTTCAGGAAGACCGTCAATGAGGAAGCTGCATTGACCGGGGAGGAGTCTAAAGATTATAAAGGGATCCAGAGAAAGCTTTCGTCCATCCCGTATCTTGAGATTGTGGCACAGGAGCTGTCCCTGCCTGTGGAGGAATTTATTTCAAAATACGCGTATTTACGGAAACGCAGCGATACGAACGCGGATCAGCTGGTCATGATGCTTGATCTGGCGGCGTCCGGGACGATCTATGAGGAACTGAAGGTCCTTCGCAGCTCCGGCGCGGATCAGGATGCGGAGGACATGATTCCAAACATTTTGAAGCGTAATGTCTGTTCCCAGAGGAGCGAATCGGGCAGGCTTCATGTTACCGGGATCGAGGGGGCGTTTGCTGCCGTTCGTCAGAATCTGTACATTGCCGGCCTGTCCGCGTCAAACTTTCCGGGATCTCCGAGAGAGAACTATCTGCTTCTGGACGAGGATCTGAAGCTTTTCGGTCCGGGAGCCGAAAAGCTTACGGCAGACTTTAAGGTCCTCCGGAAAAGGGAGGAGCTGCTGACGCTGGCCCGTCTGGCATCTGCGCTCGGATCAAATGTATCTGTTTCCTATGCGGGTCTGAATGTATCGGAGCTGAAGAAGGACAACCCGTCCTCTCTGATTTTTGAGCTGTTCCGGGAAGAGTACGGAAGCGCCGCGACATCGGAAAAACTGGAGCAGACGATCCGGAAGGTCGATTATTTTGAGCCGGCAGTCTCTGTTTCACGGCTGGTGGGCAGTGCTTATACCAAAGGGCAGAAGATCCGGTCGGAAAGCCCGGCAAATGTGCAGGGAACGCCCGTCTCGTGGAATCTTGAGAAGGCCTGGTCGCCTACGGCGCTGGATTCCTTCTTCGGCTGCCCCAGGCAGTTCATGCTGAAGTATATTCTGGGGATCCCGGAACCGGAGGACTACGATCCCTTTGAGATCATTTCGGCCATGGATACCGGCACGCTGGCACACTCCCTGATGGAAGCGCTTGGCGGGGATCCTATGGACGCCGACGCGTTCAGGGAAAAATCGGAGGAGTATTTTGACCGTTTTCTCAAGGAGCATCCGCCGCTGATTGCGGAGAACGTGCCGGCAGTCAGGGACCAGTTCCTTGAAATGATGGAAACGGCCTATGAAATGGATCCCCACAGGGAAGTCGCTCTGGAAGAGGAGGACATTTCCTGCGCGCATGAGAGCGGCGTAAAGCTCCATGGCTTCCCGGACCGTGTTGAGAAGCTGGACGACGGGACATACCTGGTCGTCGATTTCAAGAGCGGCCGGAGCGTCAGGCATGTGCAGGACGATATCGGAACCTGTCTGCAGGTGATCATTTATGCCTATCTGATGGAACAGAAGGGCTTTCATGTATCGGGGGGCGAATACCGGTATATCCGTCTCGGAGAGACCGTGACATGCAGATTTGACGATGATATGAAGCGGCAGCTGTCGGAGCGCCTGACCTTGTTCAGGAACTGTATGCAAAGCGGTTCCTTCCCTGCGGCGGAGGCTTCCGGAGAAGGGGAGGAACCGTGCAGATACTGTAAGTACAAATCGGTCTGCGGAAGGCTTTCCGATCCCGCGGATGCGGAGGAAGGAGGGGCAGATTAATGGCGGAATATACGTTGAGCCTTGAAAGAGATACCCTGTCCCGAAACCGGATCGTGTCCGAGATGGACGAAAACTTCTTCGTGGAAGCCGGTGCCGGTTCCGGAAAGACCACGATGCTGGTCAGCCGTATGGCGGCCATGGTGGAGTCCGGGATCGATATCAGCAGGATCTGCGCGATCACCTTCACAAAGGCGGCTGCGGGAGAGTTTTACGACAGATTCCAGAAGCTTCTGATCGAGCGGAGCAATCCGGATTATGTGGTGAAACATCCGGAGCTGCCGGGGAGCCTGAAGCAGCCGGACGAACGCACGAGAGAACGCTGCATGGAGGCGCTTCAGAACATCGACCTCTGCTTTATGGGCACGATCGATTCGTTCTGCAATATGGTGCTTTCAGAACATCCGTCAGAGGCGGGAATACCGTCTGACGCGAATCTTGTGTCCGACGAGGATGCCGCCGCGATCTATAAGCAGCAGTACGTGAAGATCAGCGCCGGGGAGTACGGCGAGGAGCTGCAGTCCTGTGCAAAGACATTCCAGGCCGTCCACAGGAGAGCCGAGGACATTTTTGTGCAGGGCATTTCCTTCCTCATGAACAACCGCAACGTACACTTCAATTTCACAGAGGCGCCCGCGGTTGATATCGACAAAGTCTTCGAGTATGAGAGAAAAGAGCTTATTCGCGCCGTAAGGTGCCTGGCGGATCATCCGGAGCTGAAGTATGAGGGCAATAAGGGAAGCCGTGACGCCTGGGAGCGGATCCCGGATTCCTGTAACGCGGTGCGCCGGCGCTGGAGCACCGGCTATCCGAATCTTCTGTATGCCATGAAGAGCCTGAAGGACATCAGGGTGATCCCGGAGGCGATGGACCATTACGCGGTGTCGCTTGGATCTGTGTTTGTGCCGGGTGGGAAAGGCAGGAAGCCGAAATGGTATGAATTCGCTTCCGGAGAAGACGGCGGGCTGTATGAAAAGCTGTTAAAGCTCCAGTATGACGCGTCCATGACCTTCCTGATGAAATGCGTCCCGGTCATGGAGCAGGCCATGCGGGACAAAGGGAGCCTTACCTTCTTCGATTATCTCTATTACCTTCGCAACATGCTGAAAAAGGATGCCGAAGGTGACGGAAAACTGATCCGGTATATATACAACCGGCACAGCTATTTCCTCATCGATGAGTTCCAGGATACGAATCCCCTGCAGGCGGAGGTGTTCTTCTATCTGTCATCGGAGCACCCGGTTCCGCAGTGGAGCGCCTGTGTGCCGCGGAAGGGATCGCTCTTTATCGTAGGCGACCCGAAGCAGTCGATCTACCGTTTCAGAAGCGCGGACGTCACTTCTTTCCTTAAGGTGAAGAAGCTGTTCGAAGCAAACGGCGGCGCGATCCTGAACCTGTCCCGGAACTTCCGGTCAACAGGAAAACTCTGTGCATACTTCAACAGGGTCTTTCGGGAACTGCTGCCGGAGGAGACGGAAAACCAGAGCCGTTATGAGGACATTCCGCTGCCGGAGCCGACGGAAAATGAGTTCCAAGGTATTTATTCCTACAGGGCATATGTGGGGCAGGCGGCCGCGGAGCATCCGGACATGA
Organism: Eubacteriales bacterium; assembly: GCA_030533125.1. Lineage (GTDB taxonomy): Bacteria > Bacillota > Clostridia > Lachnospirales > Lachnospiraceae > CAG-791. Next base: position 4,992 of record JAUNJS010000183.1, read on the forward strand.
CGGATCCTGTGAGGATCGCGGATATCATTGAAAGGCTTGCCGGCAGCAGTGCGTTCCAGCTCAGGGGTGAGAACGACAAGGAGCCGCGCCCGGTTCGGTACAGCGATTTCATGGTCATCACTTATGGCAAGAAAAAACTGGGACCGATCCTGGCGGAGCTCGATTCCCGGGGGATCCCGACGAGGGTGGAAGGAGATATACCCTTCGCGGAGAATGAAGCTCTGCGTGAGATTTTCTATATTTTTTCCGCTGTGGCGGATGCAGACGACACCCTTGCGCTTTATGGCGCGCTTACGGGAAAGCTGATTGCCCTGACCAGGGAAGATCTCCTGCAGTACAGGGCAAACGGCGGAACGGTATCACTAAAGACCGCGTTTAAGACGGAAGACGGCACAGATGCGGCAGTCTTGAGGAACAATTCGAAAACAGCCTGTGAAGACGGTGCCGGATGTTTTCTTGAGAACAAAGTGAAAAACGCAGCCGTACCGGAGTACGGCGAGGCTCTTCGACACAGTTATCCAAAAAACAGACACACCGGATCACAGGATGCTGAAGAACAGGTCCGTAACGTCGCGGAAAAAATAGATGAACTGAGGAGCCTGTATACAGCTGCGGGAAGGCTGTCGCCGGCAGCGCTGTTTTCGCGGATCATGGATGATTTCAGGGTATATCAGGCCTTGCCTTCCGAAAATCTCGAAGTCGTCTATTATGCGCTGGAGCTGCTGCGCAATGCCGGGAAATCCGGACAGGTCGTTTCGCTAAAGGATGGGGCGGCATATCTGAAAGGGCTGATCGCCGGCGCATCGGGAGAGGAACGGTGCCTCTCCCTCGATGCGGATAAGGACTGTGTCCATATGGCAAATCTGCACAAGGTAAAAGGCCTTGAGGCGCCGATCGTGATCCTTACGGCTGCCTCCACCAGGAGCTTTTCCGCAGCATACAGGATGCAGCACGGGGATGACGGATCGGAAGGCTGGCTTTTTTCTCTGGAGAGCGAACGGGATGAGAACGGAAGGAGCATAACGTACTTCCAGACTGCCGATTTTCCAGATGAGAAGGCTGCGGAGGGCGCGGCCCTTGCGGCGGAAGGACAGCGGCTGATCTACGTTGCCGCTACAAGAGCCAGAAACGTATTGATCCTCTGCAACAGTATAAGGATCTCCAGGGGCAGGGAGACACCGGATTCCAAATGGGGCCCGATTATGGAGCCGGGCCTTCCGGATCTGTTTGACCTGATTCCGGATGCACCGGTGCAGAGAGAAAAAGCAGAGATTGCCGTAGACGCGGCAGAACTTTATAAGGCAGCGCAGGAATCGGCCATACTGAATGACCGCTCTGCAGAGAATGCCTCCTATAAAGCGGAGAATCCGAGCCGGCTGCATGTATTGTCAAAGCTTTCGGAGTCCCCGGATCAGCCTGAGCAGGAGTATGCCCCGGAGGAAGAAGGTACTTCCAGCAGTGAAACCGAAACGGGTTCTGGCGTACATCGTTTTCCGGCCCTTCTTGGCACCATGACACATAAGCTGATGGAGATGCTTGTGACAACGGGCAATCAGCTGGATGTCCG
>JAUNJS010000184.1:0-4850 GCA_030533125.1 Eubacteriales bacterium
CGCAAAATCCACGGGGAATGGTACTATTTCGATAAAAAAACAATGGTCAAGGCCGTCGGCTGGAAGACCATAGACGGACAGAGGTGTTATTTCAATTCCAAAGGAATGCTCAGGAAGGGAAAACACGGCTGAATGCAGAGGACCGGATGTACATTTTTGAGAGCAGAGTGCGCTACAGCGAGACAGACGCGCAGGGACGGCTGACCGCCGAAAAGCTGATCGACTATTTTCAGGACTGTTCGACGTTTCAGTCCGAGGAAAACGGGGTCGGCGTGGCAGAGATGCGCGCCCGCGGCCTTGCCTGGATTATCGTATACTGGCGCGTGGAGATCCTGCGGATGCCGCGTCTGGGAGAACGTATCCGGATCGGAACGATTCCCTATGCCATGAAGGGCGGAATCGGCCTGCGGAACTTTTTTATGGAGACCGCGCCCGGAGAGGCCGGCGAGAGGCTGGCCAACGCCAATTCGGTCTGGACGCTGGTGGATATTCATACGATGCGCCCGGTCCGCATCCCGGCGGATGTCCTGGAGCGCTATCCCCTCGGACAGAGGCTGCAGATGCAGTACGATGCCCGCAAGATCCGGCTTCCCGCGGAGCCCGGCATTTCCAGACCGGATGTGACCGTGCGGGAATACCACCTGGATACGAACAGACATATGAACAACGGACAATATGTACGGATCGCCGCAGGGCTTCTGCCCTCCGGGGCCGATGTGCGGACACTGCGAATCGAATACAGACGGCAGGCGGTACTCGGGGACAGGATTACACCTGTCGTATACAGCGGCCTGTCCGGAGAAGAAACTGACCAGGCAGACATTGTATGTGTTTCACTCAATGCAAAGGACGGAAAACCATATGCAGTACTTGAAGCGGAATTACAGATTTATCACAAGAATTAAAAGAAGAACAACAAGACAGACTATTCCGAAACCGAATCGTTCTGGAAAGGATACATATGCTGAAGATTGGAGAAAAGCAAGTATTACGGATTGATAAGCAGGTTCCCTTCGGAGTGTACCTGACGGGGGATGTTCCCGGAGAGCGCGTGCTGCTGCCCCGCTCGCAGGTTCCCGAAGGCGCCCAGATCGGAGACGAACTGGAGGTGTTTCTCTATAAAGATTCCGAAGACAGGCTGATCGCTACGCGAAAAGAGCCCAAGCTCACCCTGCACCAGGTCGGTTATCTCACCGTCATTCAGGTCAGCCGGATCGGGGCGTTTCTGGACTGGGGGCTGGACAAGGATCTGCTGCTTCCCTATCATGAACAGCCCAGCGAGCGCGTCAAGGAGGGACAGACCGTCCTCGTCGCCGTCTATATCGACAAGAGCCAGCGCCTGTGCGCGACCATGAATGTCTATCCCTGGCTGCGTACCGACAGCCCTTACCAGACCGGCGACCAGGTCACCGGCGTCGTGTATGAGACCAGCCGCAATTTCGGCGCGTTCGTCGCAGTGGACAGCATCTACTCCGCGCTGATCCCCCGCCGCGAACTCGTGCGTGAGCTCAAGGCCGGCGATGTCGTGGAAGCGCGCGTGACCGGCGTCAAGCCCGACGGAAAACTCGACCTGAGCATCCGCGAAAAAAGTTACCTCCAGATTGAAGAAGACGCCGGGACGATCCTCCGGATGCTGGAGGAAAGAGGCGGTGAGCTTCCTTTTACAGACAAGGCGTCTCCCGACCAGATCCGCGAAGAAACACAGATGAGCAAAAACGAATTCAAGCGGGCTGTCGGACATCTCCTCCGGACAAATAAAATCGCGATCGAAGAAAACAGAATCATACTGCTATAATGAAAAAGCGCGGCAATTGCCGTGCTTTTTTTTTGCGGGAGAGCGCCGGGCGAAAAGACCCTCTGCAGCGGACTGCGGAGCGCGGCCGGCTTGTTTGTATATATTTTACAAAAAAAATCATATTTTTTGTGGAAAAATATCCAATTTACCTTTAGAATAGTATTTGGGATGTTTTTTTTACTGGCGGCGTCCTGTGCGCCGCCGCGCTCCGTCAGAGGGGGACAGTATGGTATCGAATCAGGTTTTACAAAATACAATCGAAGGAATCAGGGGAATTTCCCGGCTGGAGATCTGCATTATGGACGCGGAGGGAAGGGAGATCGTATCGACAGCTCCCGTTTTTGAGGATGCCGGACGGGCGATCCCGGATTTTGTCGTGTCCCCCGCGGATTCCCAGTCCGCGGGACCTTTCCAGTTTTTTAAGGTGATGGAAGACCAGCAGCTGGAGTATGTGGTCGTGATCCGCGGAGATTCGGACAGCACCCTCCTCGTAGGAAGGATGGCGGCCTTCCAGATCCGCGGTCTGATGGCGGCCTTCAAGGAGCGGTATGACAAGGACAGCTTCATGAAAAACCTGCTCCTGGACAATCTGCTGCTGGTGGATATCTACAGCAGGGCGAAAAAACTCCGGATCGTCCCCGATGTGCGCAGGGTCGTCATGATCATTGAAAACGCCTCCGACCGCGACAGGAACGTCCTGGAGCTCCTGCAGGAATACGTCGGCGCCGGCACTTCCGATTTCGTCACGGCCGTGGACGAGACCAATGTCGTCATTGTGAAGGAACTCGCCGAAAACAGCCGGGAGAAGGAAATCGAGAAAGCGGCCCTCTCGATCGAGGAGCAGCTCCACCGCGTGGGAATCCGCGACATCCGGATCTCCTACGGCACTGTCGTCGAAGAGATCAAAGAGGTCAGCCGCTCCTTCAAAGAGGCAAAGATGGCGCTGGACGTCAGCAAGATCTTCTTTGCGGACCGCACCGTGATCGCCTATAACGAGCTGGGTATCGGCCGCCTGATTTATCAGCTTCCGATTCCCCTGTGCAAGATGTTCATCCGTGAGATTTTCAAGGGGAAAAACCCGGATGACTTTGACCAGGAGACCCTCGCGACCATCAACAAATTCTTTGAAAACAGCCTCAACGTCTCCGAGACGTCCCGCCAGCTCTTCATCCACCGGAACACCCTCGTGTACCGGCTGGATAAACTCCAGAAGAGCACAGGCCTGGATCTGCGCGTCTTCGAAGACGCAATCACCTTTAAGATCGCCCTAATGGTTGTCAAATACATGAAATATATGGAACAGTATGACTTCTGAACAGCGTGAGTCTCCCGGCCCGTGCCGGGAGGTCCCGGCGCGTCCGTTTCCCGGGAAGACTTGAAGCAGCCCTGTGACCGCAGGCGCGGAAACTGCCCGGGGGGATTTCCGTGATTTTCCTGTGAAGATTTACAATAGTCCGTGACAAAAACGAACGCAGTCATTACAATTAGTAAGGACAGCCGCGTAAATATAAGCGTCAGCCGGCGCAGGATTTTTCCCCGGGACTGAAGGGCGGAATAAAGGCGTTTCTGATCCGGCAAGACTCCGAATCACAACGGATTCGAAAGGCGTGCTGCAAGGCCAGAATAAAGGCGTTTCTGACCCGGAAAGATCCTGCGAAACCAATGCGCGCGGCGGACTGCCCGGACAGCGTCCGGCGGGCAGCGGAAAGACACAGACAATCAGGACACAGCAAAGGAAATCACAGGACATGCAGGACATGGAAGAGAGAAACAGAAACATGCCGGAGGAACAGGATCTGTCCCGGGAACAGCCCGGATACGCGCGGCGGATGCCCCGTTCCGGGTGGGAGGATGGCCGGAGAGAGAACGGAAGCCGGGGCAGGAGCGGCGGCATCCGCGGGCTGTTTATTATTTTTGCCCTGGGCATGGCGGCGGGGATTGTCGTTCTGCTGGCGGCAGCACAGATTCTTCCGGTACCGATCAGTGCGCGGCAGTCGTTCTTCAGCCCGGGCAGCGGTGCGTCCGCCGGAGGATCCGCAGTCAATGACGATTCCATTGAGAAACTCCGGGTGCTGGAACAGTGCATCAACGAATACTACTACGCGCCCGAAGAAGTCACGGTCGAAGGACTCGAGACCGGCATGTACAAGGGAATCATGGATTCCCTCGGCGACCCTTATACGGTCTATTATACGGAAGAAGAATACAAGGACTTGACCGAGGACACATCGGGCGTTTACAAGGGCATCGGCGCCTATATCGGTCTGGACAGCACGAACAATGTTCCGACCTTTACCGGCATCATGCCGGGAACTCCGGCTGAAAAAGCAGGTCTGAAGGTCGGCGACATCATCTGCGAAGTGGACGGGACGGACACCCTCAGCATGAGCACCGCGGAGGTGGCGAAGCGGGTGAAGGGCGAAGAAGGCACGCAGGTGGAAATCAAGGTCCAGCGGGACGGAGAATACATGACCTTTACGGTCACGCGCGCTACAATCAATGTCCCGACGGTCAGCTCCGAGATGCGCGACAACGGCGTGGGATATCTCCAGATCAGCCAGTTTGACGACGTCACGCCCAACCAGTTCAACGAAAACCTCGCGCAGCTGAAAAAGGACGGCATGAAATCACTGATCATTGACCTGCGCGACAATCCGGGAGGAACCGTCTCCGCCGTCACTCAGATCGCCTCCGAACTTCTGCCCCAGGGCCTGATTTTCTATATGGAGGACAAAAACGGCAAGCGCGAAGAATACAAATGCCCGGGCGCGGACTTTAACTACCCGCTCGTCGTCCTGGTCAACGAATACTCCGCGAGCGCTTCCGAAATCCTTGCGGGCGCCATCCAGGACGCGGGCATCGGCACCCTCGTCGGCACCCAGACCTACGGCAAGGGCATTGTCCAGAACCTCTATCCCCTGGGGGACGGATCCGCCATCAAAATCACCGTCGCGGACTACTACACCCGCGCGGGGCGCAATATTCACAAGGTCGGCATCGAACCCGACTGCGTCGTGGAACTCGACAAAGAAAAATACGAAGAAGAAAACGTCGA
>JAUNJS010000184.1:4950-6557 GCA_030533125.1 Eubacteriales bacterium
CCGCTTCTTCAAATCCGGACAAGTGCCGTCCGGCACCGGATATAAATATAAAAGGTTTAATAAAGTGATTTTCACTACTGTTTATAACGTTTAAAGGAGGAACAAGATGGGACTTATTTTAGCTGCAGGCTCTTCACTCAGTTCTATTCTCGGTGATCAGTGGAAGGAATATTTCTACTGCTCCGAGATGTCGACAGACGTGCTCGTCCGCAAGGGACAGCATCATACCGGCAAGTCGGGCCTCCTGAACCGGGGCGGCAGTGAAAACATCATCACCAACGGCTCCACGGTCGTCGTCAACGAAGGCCAGTGTATGATCATCGTGGATCAGGGCGCCATCGTCGATATCTGCGCGGAGCCCGGCGCCTATACCTATGACACATCCACCGAGCCCAGCATTTTCTCCGGCGGCCTCGGCAAGGGCATCAAAGAGAGCTTCAAGAAATTCGCGGCGCGTGTCTCCTACGGCGGCGTGACGGCGCACGACCAGCGCGTCTATTATTTCAACACGAAAAATATCATCGGAAATAAATACGGCACCGCGAGCCCGGTTCCCTTCCGCGTTGTGGACAGGAACATCGGCCTGGATCTGGACATCTCCATCCGCTGCTTCGGCGAGTATGTCTACAAGATGACCGATCCGATCCTTTTCTATAAAAATATCTGCGGCAACGTGGACAGGGACTACACCCGCGACAAGATCGACGACCAGCTCAAGTCCGAACTCCTGACTGCCCTGCAGCCCGCTTTTGCGAGGATCTCCGATCAGGGAATCCGCTACAGCTCCCTGCCCGGACACACCAGGGAACTCTCCGAGGCGCTCAACACAGAGCTTTCCTCCACCTGGGGACAGGTCTACGGCATCGAGGTCGTCACCTGCGGCGTCAGCAGCGTCAAGGCCTCCGAGGAAGATGAGCAGGCGATCAAGAACCTGCAGCTCGGCCTCGCGGCGGGCGGCAACGCGGCCATCGCGGCCGGCATCTCTGTCCAGGCAAACGCACAGGCTATGAAGGACGCGGCCAAGAACCCGAACGGCGCCATGATGGGCTTCGCCGGCATGGGCATGGCCCAGCAGGCGGGCGGCGTCAACGTCGGTCAGCTTATGCAGCAGGCACAGGCCCAGCAGGCGGCGCAGCAGATGCAGCCCGTCAGCGCGGCCGCAGCCGGCTGGAAGTGCCCTTCCTGCGGCCAGGAAGGCAACACCGGCAAATTCTGCTCCAACTGCGGCACCGCGAAACCCGCCGATCCGGAAGAATGGACCTGCCCTTCCTGCGGCCAGACCGGAAATAAAGGCAAATTCTGCCCCGGCTGCGGCACCGCGAAGCCCGCTGCCGACAGCGGCTCCTGGACCTGCCCTTCCTGCGGCGAAACCGGCAACACCGGCAAATTCTGCGCCGGCTGCGGCAAGCCCCGCGCGTAAACCCGTGTGACCGCTCCGCGCGGCAGCAACTGCGGATGCTCTTCGTGTAAGCGGCGTGGCAGCTTCAGGACTTGTCACACAAAACGCAGGCGCTTACAAATGATTTCTTGCGCAAAATGTCGCAGGCGCTTTTCCGCTTTATGCGGGTCAGGAATATCCGCAGGACATTTCTGGGCTGTTTCCGGAC
>JAUNJS010000185.1 GCA_030533125.1 Eubacteriales bacterium
ATTTTTAACGGATCCCGTATTTTCACTTGACAACGACAACGTACGAAAGTATATTAAATCTTGTCAGTTTTCGTTGTTCGTACAGGCTGCGGACTGGCAGAGAAAATTGCATAAGGGATCTTCAGGGCAGGGTGCGATTCCCGACCGGCGGTACAGCCCGCGAGCCGTAAGAGATCTGTTCCAAGGGACAGTTCCTGAGGCATGATTCGGTGAGACTCCGAGGCCGACAGTGTAGGACCCGCAGGAAAACAGCATAGGGATTCCGGATTCATTCCGGCAATACGACGTGTTTTTCCGCGACTCCACAGTCTGGATGGAAGAAGATGAAAATGGAAAGGTGCTGTTTTTCCGTGGCGCGCAGATTGCGTCACGGGAGAAGGTTACGTTCGATTTGTGTTGAAAAAGCTCTGGGACAATTCTGTTCCGGAGCTTTTTTTACACAGTCCCGGCAATGCGGTTTTCCGCCTTGCGGCGGACGCGGGCAGAGGCCGGCAGGGCCGCTGCTGTCCTGTGATCGCAGGTTCGCTATAAGGATACTTTCGCCTGACGATGAACGACGGTCCGGCGGGAGGAAAGAAGCCGGCGGGACCGGCACTGCCCGAACGGATCGGGCGGAAAGTCCGGACGGTATTGTTCGGAATACCGACCGGGAACGGAAGAACTGTACATTCGGAGGAGTATGGTTTCATGACAGACATTAAACAGGTTTCACAGCGGGAGCGCGATGAAAAGTACATGCGGATGGCACTGGAACTGGCAGTCCGGGGGCGGGGCTGGGTTTCCCCGAATCCGGTGGTCGGCGCGGTGATCGTGAAGAAGGACGCGGAAGGCAGGGAGACCGTGATCGGACAGGGATACCATGAGCGGTACGGGGAGCTGCACGCGGAGCGGAACGCGCTGGCAGCCTGTACGGAATCCCCGGCGGGAGCGACGATATATGTGACGCTGGAGCCCTGCTGCCACCACGGCCGGCAGCCTCCTTGTACGGACGCGATTCTGGAAGCCGGGATCCGGCGCGTCGTGGTCGGAAGCAGCGACCCGAACCCGCTGGTGTGCGGAAAGGGAATCCGGATTCTGCGGGAGCAGGGCGTCGAGGTGACGGAAGGTGTCCTGAAGGAGGACTGCGACCGTGAAAATGTGATTTTTTTTCACTATATCGGGACGAGGATGCCTTATGTTGTGATGAAATACGCCATGACAATCGATGGGAAGATTGCTGCTTTTACGGGAAACTCCAAGTGGATTACCGGAGAAGAGGCCAGACAGCACGTCCACCGGCAGCGGCACAACCTGCGCGGGATCATGGTCGGCGTCGGCACGGTGATCGCGGACGACCCGCAGCTCACCTGCCGCCTGCCCGGGACGCGGAATCCGGTGCGCATCATATGTGACACCTGGCTGCGGACACCGCTGGACGCAAAGGTCGTCACGACAGCGGGGGAAGTCCCGACGATCCTCGCGACCTGCTGCGAAGATCCGGAGGTGGTCAATCTCTTTACACAGAGAGGATGCAGGGTCATGACGGTCGGCAGGGAGGGAAATCATCTCGATCTGCGGGAACTGATGTACAGGCTCGGCCAGGAAAAGATCGACAGCATCCTGCTGGAAGGCGGCAGCACGCTCAACTGGTCGGCGCTGGAGAGCGGCCTTGTAAACAGGGTTATGGCCTATGTGGCGCCGAAACTGTTCGGCGGCCGCGACGCGAAAACGCCTGTGGAAGGCCGCGGCGTCACAGCCCCGCAGCTTGCGTATTTTATGAAAAACACGACCGTCACAAAGCTCGGAGACGACTTCCTGATCGAGGGAACGCTTTAAAACAGGGAAGCTTCGGAATGGGGAATGCTTCAGAGAGGGGAATCCTCTTATCGTTTCGGAAAGCAATAATCCTGAAAACGATACAGATTGAAACGGCACAGAGCCCGAAACCTGAATAGAAAAGAAAAAGCAGATAAGACCGCAGCAGGACTGTATTCAGACTGTATTTATTAAGAATTCAGACTGTATTATTTAAGACTGTATTTTAGATTGTATTGTGATAGAAGAGAAGCAGGGAGACCGTCTATGTTTACAGGAATTGTTGAGGAGATCGGAACGATCCGCCGGATTCAAAAAGGACGCGCTTCCGCTGTGCTCACGATCGCCGCGCGGAAGGTTCTGGAGGACGCGCAGATCGGGGACAGCATCGCGGTCAACGGGATCTGTCTGACGGTGACGAGCCTTGCGGACGGCGCATTTACAGCGGATGTCATGCATGAAACCCTCCGCAGGACGTCGCTGTCAGGCCTGGCTCCGGGAAGCCGGGTCAATCTCGAGCGGGCGATGGCGGCAGACGGGCGCTTCGGCGGCCATATCGTCGCAGGCCATGTGGACGGTGTCGGGAGGATCACAGACATGCGGAAGGATGACAACGCCGTCTGGTACACCTTCCGGGCGGAACCCGGAGTGCTTCGCTATATTGTGGAGAAGGGTTCCATAACAGTGGACGGCATCAGTCTGACCGTGGCGCAGGTGGGCCCGGACAGCTTTTCCATTTCCGCTATTCCGCACACCGTCCGGCAGACTGTTCTGCAGGACAGAAAAACGGGCGACATCGTCAATCTCGAGACAGATATCATCGGAAAATATGTGGAAAAACTATTGTATGCCGGACCGCCCGCCGACACCCTTCCGGGAAAAGACAGCGGCAGCGGCACCGGAGTTTCACGGAATAAGACGAACAATGCGGCTTCCGGCGGAGGCATATCCCGCGCTTTCCTGCTGGAAAACGGGTTCTGAGAAAAACGAAAGACAGAAGTGAGCACGGAGAGCTGTCTCCCGTGGTCCTGAGGAGGAGGAAAATGGAACAGTTTCAGGCAATCAAACAGGCACTGCAGGATCTGCGCGACGGAAAAATCATCCTGGTGGTCGATGATCCCGACCGGGAGAATGAGGGTGATTTTATCTGTGCCGCGGAGTTCGCGACGACCGAGAACATCAATTTTATGGCGACCCACGGCAAGGGACTGATCTGTATGCCGATGGCGGAGGAGTTTGTGCGCCGCCTTCAGTTCCCGCAGATGGTGCGCACGAACACGGACAACCACGAAACGGCGTTCACGATCTCGATCGACCACGTGTCGACGACGACCGGCATTTCCGCGAAAGAGCGTTCCATGACTGCGCTGGGGGTCGTGGAGGACGGCGCGAAGCCGGAGGATTTCCGCAGACCCGGGCATATGTTCCCGCTTCTCGCGAAACCGAACGGAGTCCTGGAGCGCGACGGACACACCGAGGCGACGGTGGATCTGTGCCGACTCGCGGGCCTGAAACCCTGCGGTCTGTGCTGCGAGATTATGCGCGAGGACGGAACCATGATGCGCACGACGGAGCTGCGGGCGCTGGCAGAAAAGTGGAGCATCACATTCCTGAGTATCAAGGAACTGCAGAATTACCGCAAATGCCACGATCACCTCGTGGAGAAAATGGCGGAAGTCAGTCTGCCGACCAAATACGGCGATTTCCGGGCTCTCGGGTTTATCAATCTCCTGAACGGAGAGCACCATGTCGCCCTCGTCAAAGGGGACATCGGCGACGGCTGTAATATTCTCTGCCGCGTCCATTCGGAGTGCCTGACCGGCGATACCTTCGGCTCCCTGCGGTGTGACTGCGGCCAGCAGTTCGCCTCTGCCATGATGCAGATTGAGAAAGAGGGCCGCGGGATCGTGCTGTATATGCGTCAGGAAGGCCGCGGGATCGGCCTGATCAATAAGCTCAAGGCATATGAGCTGCAGGAACAGGGCATGGATACCCTCGACGCCAACATCGCCCTCGGCTTCGCGGGCGATGAGCGAGAGTATTTTATCGGCGCCCAGATTCTGCGCGAACTCGGCGTCAGGACCATGCGCCTGCTCACGAACAACCCGGACAAGGTCTACCAGCTCGAGGAGTTCGGACTGGAAATCACCGAGCGCGTGCCGATCCAGATGGAGGCAAATCCCCATGACGCTTTCTACCTCAGGACAAAACAGAAGCGCATGGGGCATATGCTTAACTACGGGAAGACAGCTGCGGAAAACTGACATCAGTGACTTTGATATAAACGGGTTTAAAAATGATATAAGCGCAGATTTCTCTCAGACCGGTAAGAGCCGGACAAAACAGTGTTTTCAGCAAAAAAGGAAAACGGCGTGAAAAAACAGAGAGAAAAAACGGAGAGAATGAAGGGAGGATGATTATGAAAATTTATGAAGGTACTATGGTTGCACAGGAAATCCGCATCGGTATTGTCTGCGCGAGGTTCAACGAGTTTATCACCGCGAAGCTTCTGGGCGGTGCCCTGGACGGCCTTAGACGCCACGAAGTACCCGAAGACAATATTTCCGTGGCCTGGGTGCCCGGCGCGTTTGAGATTCCGCTGGTCGCCGGGAAGATGGCAAAGAGCGGAAAATATGACGCCATTATCTGCCTGGGCGCGGTGATCCGCGGCTCGACCAGCCACTATGACTATGTCTGTAATGAAGTTTCCAAGGGAATCGCGGCCGTGTCTCTTAACACCGGCATTCCGGTTATGTTCGGCGTTGTGACGACGGAGAATATCGAGCAGGCTATTGAGCGCGCGGGCACCAAGGCCGGCAACAAGGGATATGACTGCGCTCTCGGCGCCATCGAGATGGTGAATCTCCTGCGGACGATGGACTGACTCTGAATTCTGCCCCGTGAGATCGAAGAAAAAGATACACGGGAATGCGAATGCGTAGCTTTAATCATATGAGTCTGTGAGCCATGCTCATAACCACAAGTATAAACAGAGGAACCGCCCCGGTTCCTCTGTTTTTTTTCGGGAACAGACAGAAGGATTGAACGGCCTGCAGCGGTATTTCCGCTTGTACGGTACCGGAAGACGCCGCCGGAGCGTGTCCGGGCGCGGTATATCGGTATATCGGAGAATCCGGCGGCCGGTACAGCCGGGTACAGGCGGATCGACAGTACTTCTGAGGGACGGAAACGGCAGCAGTATAGAGGCAGTAGTGTTTGACAAGGAATATATACAAGTTTATAATGGCATTTAGTGTTTCCTTGAAAAAGTAATTCAATAGAATTAACAAGTTGATCTATCATACGGCAGACATATTTATCCTCGTATTCTGTTTTTGTTTCTGGAATTTTGATGCGGGGATTCTCAAGAATCCGATCTTTATAGTATACGATCCTGACAGTGTCTGTTAGTTTTTTCGGAATATGTAATTGATAGAGGTGTTTCATACTGTAAAGAGACCTGAGCTGATAAGTGGGACGCAAGAGGTTTCTTTTTGTTATACTTTTGTTTTTATATTCTGTTGAACCCCCGCCTCCTTTTCCGGATGAGATTGCTGCGGGAACGGGAAACCGCGGGACGTTCGGGCAGCCGGAAGTATTCCCTGAAAGCAGCGGGACCGAGAGCGATTATTGATCAGAAATCACTGTTTTTTTTTATCAGGAAAAAACATGTTGATTTCGAAGGATAGAATACAGAATGAAGAATAGAATACAGAATCATAAAACCGGAATGATTCAAAAGCGGAATGATAAGTCAGTATAATGATCAGGAAAGCGGAATGATGAGAAAAAAGAGGGCATCCCTGGATATGTGGGAAATTCAACGCTTTTTACAGGATATATAGTCGCTCAGGGCGTTAAGGTCCGGAAACAGGTCGATTCGCGCAGGTTTTTTCTGTGCGTAAACCTGCGCATCGGCGACTGCGCGCCGGCGACCGGAAACAGTCGATATAAATGCCGCCGGATCATCTGCGGCTGCGTATATAGTGACGGAAAAACATCAATGCAAGTTCGGAAAAACAATGGAGGAGTATTTTCATGAAAAAATGGAAACAGTTCCTGGGAGTTCTGCTGGCAGTATTGCTCGCGGCAGGAACACTGAACATGCCGATCATTTCGGCGACGGATGTCCAGGCATTCGTCAGGACTTCCGGATCCGGGGAGGCGGATACACTGGAGGATACGCCTGAGGCGGAGGCCGTGTATGAGGATCTTTCAGAAGATGCGGATACGGAAGACAGCGCTTCGGGAGAAGCCGAGATCAGTTATACTGTCACGCTCGACGCCAATGGAGGCTGGTTTGTCGAGGAATGGGACGACATACTGAATGAGACTGTGCTCAACACAGAGGTTCTGTATAAGGTAATCCCGTCCGGTGGGACTGTGGTCACATTCCCGGTTCTGGAAAGGGAAAACTGGAATTCACGGTTTCTGGGATGGAGCTTTGAGCGGGACGGAGAACTGATTACACAGGAGTATGAGGAATATATACCCTCGGAAGATTGTGTTCTGTATGCGTGCTGGGAATCAGAGGAAATCATAGAAGAAGGCGCGGAAGGACAGGACGCTGAGGGCTCCGGGGAAATGTCGTCGGAAGAGGAACAGGCCCTTTCAGAAGAATCCGGGGAGGAGTCCGGCACGGAAGAAGGTGAGGGCGGACTGGACGAATCCGAAGAGGGAGATATTTCTGAGGAAGGCGAAGGTTCTGAAGAGGACGCGGAGCAGGTCGAGGGCGAAGGGTCCGAGGAGGAC
>JAUNJS010000554.1 GCA_030533125.1 Eubacteriales bacterium
TCGGCAGGGAAGCCGTATTAAAGCTGGTGGACGACGGACTGCCCGCGCCGTTGCGGTTTGATGTGTTTCCCGACCATCCGGAGGACGGGCGGTTTGTCCTTACCCTGCGCGCGAGGGTGAACCGCGCGCTGTGCGAAGCGGAAGGGACGGGCCGGACGGAGGATTTGCGCGGGTAACCGACGCTTTTCTTCCGCGCCGAGGAAAGCGGACGCGGAATGGGCCCCGGCCGAAAGAAAGACGGTGTAAAATAGTTCTGGGGGAGGCGGAGGGAAGGAACAAGGAAAGGGAGACGCGAGAGAGGCAGAAGGGGGGCGCCCCCGAGGGGGCGGAAAAGTTAAGATTGCGTTAACGCAACAAAATAGAGAATCAAGCCGCGGTAGACTGTAGTTGCAGATCAACAGACGAAAGGCGGTAGATTCTCTATGGAAAACATTATAGCGCAGCAACTGGTAAAAATGCAAGAGAGAATTCTTGGGAAAATACAAGAAGAAGGTCTGGGAGATATCGGAGATACGGCGGAGGTATTGTTTCAAACGCTGAAAGAAGGAGCATGCGAGCTGCTACAAGCGATACTGGAAGCGACGGACGCGGAGATAGCCAAAGCCGTGGGAGAGCGTAAGAAGGACGGTTTGAAGATCAAAGAGCGAAACGTAGTCAGGCGACTGGTAACGTCGCTTGGGGAGCTCGAATACCGGCGGACATATTATGAGACGGCAGAAAGCGGGTATATCTATCTACTGGACTACCTGATCGGGGTGGAGCCGTATGAGCGAGTGAGCAAGGCACTGTGCGCGAAGCTGGTGAATCTGTCCGCGGAGATGTCCTACGGCAAATCAGTCAAGCATGGGAATGCAGAAGTCAGCCGGCAGACGGTAAGCAACAAGGTCAATGGGTTGCGAGAAGTGGTGCAGGATATCACACGGGCAGAGCATACGCCGGAAGAGTTGCACATCTTTGCGGATGAAGATCATGTGCATATGAAGGACGGCAGAAATGCCATCGTGCCGCTGGTGACGATCACGGAGGGCATCGACACGAGCAAACCGAAGCGGCACAAACTGATCAATCCGCTGCATATAGCCGGATATGGGATGGAAGCGGAGGCATTCAATGATCAGGTGGAGGCATGCGTCAATGAACGATATGACATCAACGCCGTGAAGCGCATCTATATCCATGGGGACGGAGCAAACCGGATCGTGAGCCTTGGGGACCGCTTTCCCAACGCGAAGCATGTACTGGACGGGTTCCACCTGGAGAAATACCTGAAAAAGATGGGGCATTACAACGGCGCGTCTCAGCGCATGGGTGCACTTCGGGCGGCCTTGAGGGACGGAAATTGGAAGACATACAAGAAACTGCTGGAGGATATCTATACCCTGCAAACCGGGAAGGACAGGCAACGCTGCAAGCCGATTATCCTCTACCTGTGGAATAACCGGGAGGCGGCGCATCTGCGCTATTCTCCTGATATCTGCGGCAGCTGCACCGAATCTCTGGTCAGCCACGTTCTCTCCGAACGTCTGAGCCGCACACCTCTGGCCTGGTCCGAACAGGGACTTAAGAAGATGGCTATGCTTGTCGTTTACCGCAAGAATGGCGGGAAGGTCATGGCCAAGGATATCCGTGTTTCCATGACCGCTGACGATCAGGCTCGGGAAAAACTGGCTCTTCGCAGCGGTTGGAGCAAATACAACGACTACATGAACCGACAGATTGATTTGATTCTCGATACTGATTGGGTTAGTGCGTTCCAGAAACAGACTTTCACCTTCGGCAAGGTCGACGCATCCTACCTCATCCGCAAATCCTTCGGCACGCTCCGTTCCGCCGTTTGATCCCCCAGAACACCTTGACACGGTCGCCGCGGAGACGCGTGTTGCATTCATATTGAATCTATGCTATAATGCTACGGGAAAGTCCGGCAGGGAACGCCTGCCGGGGAAAGACATCACCGCGGCGCGGACGGATCCCCGGAGACACGACGATTCGGGCGGCCGGTCGGCCCGGCCGCTTTGCGCGCGGATCATTCGAAAGGGGGAAAACACATGAAGTCGGATATCATCACAATCGACAGCAAGCGCTACTTAGCAGATGTAGGCTTCGGCGGGCCC
>JAUNJS010000555.1 GCA_030533125.1 Eubacteriales bacterium
TCATCGCACGTTTTTTGATCTTATATCTGAAAACTTCCGTGTCCGGCTGCCGATTCCCTTCCCAACAGAAATCTTCCGGCGAGGGCCTGTCCCAGCGCGATCCCGCCGTCATTGGGCGGGACCAGATGGTGGATCAGCACCTCCAGGCCTTTTTCCTGCAGGCCGGCCTCCGTCAGGGACAAAAGCAGGCGGTTCTGGAAACATCCTCCGGTAAGCGCAGCGGTTCGTATCCCGGTTTCAGCGGATAACCTGACACAGGCTTCCACGATCATTCCGGCGAGCTTTTCATGGAAATCATAGGCAAGCTTTTCCGGATCCGCGCCCCGCAGCTTCTCCTGCAGCAGCGCCGCAAACAAGCGGTCTGTCTCGAGGAATCGCAACGGCGGCTCCGGAGAATCCCCCCGCGAATCATTTTCCTGGAAATCATTCCCCGGGAAATCATGCCCTGTTCGCGGCTCTTCCGGTATCTCTTCCTTCTTCAGAGTTGTCTGCAGCCTGTCCCGTTTCAAGACAGCGTCCTCCGGACATTGATTCTCTGCCGCCGGTTCTTTCCGCAGGGCCGGGATACAGCCTTTTCTTTTTGCTGCCGCCCTCTCCTGTACTGCCCTTTCCGGGTCCTTTCTTTCTGCGTACCGCTCCGCGGCAAACTGAAGCTCGATCGAGGCTTCTCCTTCGTAGGTGGATTCCCGGCAGATGCCGAGCATGGCGCTGACCGCGTCGAAGAGGCGCCCCGCGCTGGTCGAAGAAACCGCCTGGATTCTTCGTTCCGCCATCATACGCTGCGCCTTCGCGTTCTGAATATCGCAGAGGGACAGCTGTTCCAGAGTCCGGAAATAGGCCTCCGCCGCATCCTCCGGCGCGCCCTGCTGTTTTTTACACAGGGACCAGATCATGGACGCGGCGACACGCCAGCCCTGCCGGGGCGCGCTGTCTCCGCCGATCTGCAGAAAAGGCCGGATGGCATACGCCCTGCGAAAGCCTATGCAGTCCGCGAGCAGGATTTCTCCGCCCCAGATCGTGCCGTCCGTCCCGTATCCGGTTCCGTCAAAAGAGACTCCGATCACCCGGTCCGTCCGGTCGTTTTCCGCCATGCAGGAAAGGACGTGGGCGTAGTGGTGCTGGATCCTGAAAAGGGGAATGCCTTTTTCCGCGGCCATCTCTTCCGCGACCGCAGTGGAGTTGTACTTCGGATGCAGGTCGCAGACAACCGCCGCGGGAGAGACCTCCAGCAGCGCCTCCATGCGGGCGGATGTCTCTTTCAGGGCACGCACAGTGCGGAGATCCTCGAGGTCTCCCACGTAAGGCGACAGGTAAAACAGGTTTCCCGAGGCGATGCAGAAGGTGTTTTTCAGTTCCCCGCCGATGGCCAGAATACAGCTTCCCTTCTCCTGCGGATCCCGGTCCGGAAACCAGCCGTCCCCCCGGCGCGCCTCCGGCACGCCCGTCTCCGGACGTGCGGTGATTCCGCCCGGGAACAGTTTTTCCCCGGACATCAATACAGGGAGCGGCGCGTATCCGCGGGACCGGCGGATCATATAGGGGTGTCCGCGGTGAAAATCCATCACAGTGTCGTCGGCGCGGATGCGGATCAGCCGGTCATGGCTGAGGATACAGTCGCAGAAGCCGGACAGTTCCGCAAGCACATCGGCGTCGTCCCGGCAGATCGGGGCGCCCGAGACGTTTCCGCTGGTCATGATCAGGCAATCCGGCATCTCAAGGCCGTCATCATACCGGAACAGGAGCATGTGCAGGGGTGTATAGGGCAGCATGACACCGACCCTTGGATTGCCCGGCGCGACCGAGGGCGCGAGCAGGCTCCCTCCTGTTTTTTTCCGTCCATCCGGAGACAGGCCGCTGCCTGTTCCGTTTTTCCGCGCCCGCGAAAAAACAGCATCCGGATCTTTCCTTCTTTCCAGCAGCAGGATCGGTTTCTGGTGTCCGGTCAGAATCCGACGCTGTTCCTCGTTCATAAGGCACTCCCGAAGGACTGTCTCTTCCTCCCGCATCATTACGGCAAACGGCTTCGCGGGGCGCCGTTTGCGCATGCGCAGGCTGTGGACAGCCTCTTCATTGGTGGCATCACAGCACAGATGGAATCCGCCGATCCCCTTGA
>JAUNJS010000186.1 GCA_030533125.1 Eubacteriales bacterium
TTCAGAAGGTTGAAATCAATCTCTGTCTGCAGACCGGAAAACACGCTGATGTTGCAGCAGCGCTGGGTGCCGGTTTCCTTAATGGGCAGATACTGCAGCATCTGTCCCACATCCAGGGGGTACAGTTTTTTGTCCATGGCGTTCCTCCTCGTTGTAATGATATGCCGGGCTTCCGTGCCGGCAGCTGCTGTAAACGGCCTTTCTATTCACGTCCTTGAAAAAACCTCAAGGATCTTCCCGAAGGAACCGTGAACAGATCAGTTACGGCCGGCTGTCGCTTAAAGCGCGTCGATATCCGCGGCGGCGATCGCCTTCGCGGCGATATCGCTCACCTCCGCGTCGATGGCATGATGTCCTTTTTTCCTGTCGCCGGAAGATATTCCGATTTTTTTCCTGATCTGCTTCATGCCGCCGATCCGCTGCGAAAACATCCAGTCCCGCATCTCTTTTTCCTTGTAGACCACCTCCCAGCAGAAGTGGGCGGACTGCCAGAAGACCTGCTTCTCGGGATAGCGGGTCAGGCGGTAGCTGATACCGGCGCCGTCAAGCGCGGCCAGCGTGGGATCCAGAGTGTAAGAGGGAACGATCAGCGGGTCGTCCGCTGAATGGAAGATCCACATCGGCGTGTGTTTCAGCGCTTCGATCCTCGCGGGATTGGCAGCTCCGCATACAGGGACAAGCGCCGCGAAAGCGTCCGGATGATCCATTGCCAGTACATACGCGCCGAAGGCGCCGGAAGAAATTCCTGTGAGATAGAGCCGCCTGTCATCAATCCTGTATTCACTTTTAATCTTTTCGATCAGACGCCACGCAACTGTCAGATGGGGCATCGGCCAGAAAGGAGAATCCGATCTCTGCCGGATGAACTGGTTCAGCGTCGTCCAGTTGTCGTCCTCGTCGTAGCGGACGTTACATTTGGGGACCAGCACAAAGCACTCGTTGCGGCCCGCCTCGGAATCCTCCGCAAAGACCGTCGCCATCTGCGTTTTCATCAGCACGGAGGAAATCGGTTCCATGACTTCACCGGTTCCGTGCAGGCACACAACCAGCGGATACTTCTTTCTGCGGTCATATTTTTGGGGAACATAGAGCTTATAGGGCATTGAGATTTCGAATTCCTCATCATAAAAGGACTCGTCGCGGAAGAGGTCCCGAAGATTTTTGCCGGAATCTCTGTGGATGTGAATCTCATACCGGTCAGTGCCGTGCTCTGTGCTTCCCGCGTCAATGGTGACAGTCGCGTCGAGATCATGTTCAAAACAGGACTCCCGCTTGTCAAGGCGGATAATATAGCCGCCGTAATATTCATAGTAGGGGATCTCGGCCCCGGCGATATAGTCGCCCATTTCAGGCTCAAGATTTTCAAATCCGAAGCGCCCGGCGTCGCGGTCGGAACGAATACTGATGTAGAATTCCGGCGCGAACTCCAGCTTCAGGAGCGCTCCGAAGCAGTCCGTGGGAACGGTCACATCATATCTTTTGATAGCGAGATCGAATCGGATCTGGCTGTCTTTGGATGCGTTGATGAGAAATTTTAGATCTGTAATCGGTATCAAAATGAAGTTACTCCTTTGGTTGTCTGCCGCGGCGGGCATAATCCATGCAAAACCGCATGCTCCCCGCGCTGTTTTTTTTGTATATTCCGTCTGATTTCTCCTCTGTAAACTGCGGCTTTACAGCCTTTTACAGAAAACACAGACACTGCCGTGTCAGACCGGCTGTTCTTATCAGGATTCAAATTCGTCAACACGCATGCTGATTCCGCATTCGGGACAGATCAGCAAGCCGTCGTCTTCGAACACCATCCGGCATCCGCATTCGGGACAAATAAACTCGTCGGGTCTGAACTCTGTATCCTGCTTCTTCTGTTTCGGGTCGTTCATCCTCGTGCTCCTTTTCCTGTTTTCTGAGGCGGGAAACCGCAGCCCTGAAAACTATTGTAATATATATCAGGATTCTGGGATATGCTTTTTCCCTTTGTCCATAGAATAGCACAATTTGCGGAAAAACAAAACAGGGAACAGTCCGGAATCATTTCTGTCTCCTTCCGGCAGTTACTGTCATGCCCTCTCGGGAGTGTGACAATAAACTGCCATGCCGGATGAACTGTTCCGGTTATCAAAAAAAAAGCGGCAGCACGTTTTATGCAGTTTTTTCCGAAACATCATTCTTTTTTTACAAATCCCGAATAGTGTTTTTAGAATTATAGTGTATGATAACAACTGTGAACAGGAAAACAGGATGGCAGACAAAGATTTCATACTCCCCCTTTATGTTGAAAAGCCCTTCACAACGGCGCCGGTCAGATACATCGGAATCGTTGTGAAGGGCTTTTTATTCTACGGCTCGCGGATCCTGTGACTTCAGCTGCGGAATACGAAAAGGCGGAAAAGGAGTGTTTCGAAAAATCACAAACCGGCAAGTTCCTCCATGAACAGCTCGTAATAATCGTCCTCACCGACCAGGAGAGGAGAGTTCTCCCCTCCTCCGTTTGTGGAGCGGCGCATGGCCGCGTAATAATCCTCCCCCGCAGACAGGATGTCCATCTCATAGAGCGGGAGC
Source organism: Eubacteriales bacterium (assembly GCA_030533125.1). GTDB lineage: Bacteria > Bacillota > Clostridia > Lachnospirales > Lachnospiraceae > CAG-791. The sequence goes on from JAUNJS010000186.1 coordinate 2,563, forward strand.
CCCAGCTCTGTGCTGATCCTGCAGAATTCCGACAGGGGATTCTTTCCGTTTCTTGTATTCAGCATCCGCTGACGGAGCGCGCTGTCCCCGGCTGCCATCTCTTTAAGCTTTGTCAAAATCTCATCAACTTCCATTGAATTATACCTCTTATACCTCCGCCTGCGGGAACCCCATTGTCGACCGCCGGCCCGCTTACCGAGGACTTTTCGCAGTCTTCAGCTGCGGCGGCTCCCTTTCTGTGAAATGTCCCGATGAACAGTCCCGGAAACAGTCAGCGGTGCAGCGCGTTGTTATATGCCGCGTAGGTGTTCCTGTCAAAAAGAACCCACTCAACCAGGTCCAGTTCCCCGGGATGATCCGCTATGAATCCGGAAACCGCAGCTACGGCGATTTCGGCGGCTTCTTTCAGCGGGTAGCTGTATACACCGGTTGAAATGGACGGGAACGCCACCCTGCGGATCCCGTGGTCTACGGCCACCTGCAGGGAATTCCGATAGCAGGCCGCAAGGAGCTCCGGTTCCTTTCTGTTTCCGCCTCTCCAGATGGGGCCGACTGTGTGGATCACATATTTACAGGGAAGGTTATACGCGTTTGTCAGCTTGGCTTCTCCGGTATCGCAGCCGTGAAGTTTCCGGCATTCCTCCAGAAGCTTCGGCCCGGCAGCCCGGTGTATGGCGCCGTCCACGCCGCCTCCTCCCAACAGGCTGTTGTTTGCGGCGTTCACGATGGCCTCCACATCGGAAACCTTCGTGAGATCCCCCTGGACCAGCCGGACTTCGGTCTCCTTCGCGGCACCGCCTGAGGACTCGTCAACAGGTTCTGCCGGCTGCCTGCCTGCCGGGCGCCGCATATATATATACTTCATCTCCCAGTCTTTGTCGCGGTAGTCGCTGTACTCGGACATCCGGCATCCGTGGCAGAGGTCATCCGCGATCTCCAGAATGACATCGGAGAGCTCCAGGTCTTTCTTCCATTTATCGTCGATTGCCTCATATCCCAGAAGCGCTCCGAGAATGTTGCCTGTAACCGCGCCGGTCGAGTCGCTGTCCCCTCTGTGGTTGACGGAAGCGATGATTCCGGCGGAAAAGTCATCCTGATATTTCAGGGCGCAGTACAGAGAGATTCCAAGGGTCTCTTCGCCGACCCAGCCTTCTCCGAGCTGATGGATGTTGGCGAGATCGTCCGGGGAACCGTTTTCCGCGAGCTCTACTGCGAGGTCAATGACAGCAGTCAGCTCCGCGAGATGCGGATCTCCGGCAAAGATTTTCGCCATCGTATCCCGCGCTTCCAGAACGATCTCTTTCAAGGACATTTTTCTGCCTTCCGGCGGGAAAACAATCCTGTTGATGATATGAACCAGCACGGCAGCCGGCATATATCCGAGGGAGTGGCCGTGGGTGATGGCAGCAAGCTGCGCGCCTTCCAGATCCAGCCGTTCTATGTCAATCCGGTAATCGACCGCGATCGGGGCGACGCGCATGATGCCTCCGCAGCCATGGCTGTTGTTTCGCTTTGCTTTTATATAGTCACTGAAGCTCTCCCCGTCCCTTTCCCGTTCCATCGCGGAAAGACAAGTGTTTCCGGGAGCCCGCAGGGAAAAAAGCTCCGGGACATCCAGGAGCCAGGAAACCCCTCCTTCCTCCTTCCGGCGTTCGTGCCGGTTTACTTCCCGCATGGTGGATTCCTGAGTCTTCAGCCAGTCCAGATAAGCCATCGCTACATAAGACCTCGGCAGGCCCCGGATCCCGCGCATGGCTCCGCGTGTGTCGCCGACCAGCAGCCCGTTGGCCGTGAAAAGAGTCATCTGTGTGTCGTCGGAAATCAGCGCTTTCCCGGTCCGCGGATTCTTTTCGTACGCAGAGATCCCTTTGGGACCATATTTTGTGAAAATAGACTTCTCCGACAGGAACTCCACGGGATATCCGAGGGCATCTCCGACGGCGCCTCCGAAGATACAGCCGCGGATCGCGTCCAGGCGGGTTTCCGATTCCTTCATTTCCTCAGCCGTGCCTCCGGCGGCCTCCGTTTGTTCGCGGGGCGGCTTTGAATCTTTCCCGATCCTGCCGGTTTTATTGGTTTCCTGACTCAGAATATCCGGCGTATCCTGAGATGTTGAGATGTTGTCCTGTCGCGTATTGTTCTGATGCATATCGCTCTCCGTTTCTGTGACCGTGACTTCCTGTTCACAAACATGTAAAAACAAACAGCGGGAAAGCGGCTGCCTCCCGCTGTCTTAAATATATTTGATTCCTTGTGAAAGAAAAACAAATTAATTCCAAAGATATTATACCGCAAAACAGGAATAAGAGGACGAAAGAACACGATACTTTTTCGTGAAATCCTCTACGCGTAGAGGCGGAGCACCGACTCTCTGCAAATTTTTCTGATTATATAAAGAGAATATTGATTTTGTCTGAAATCAGAGACGAAGAACCGCCCACTGTATCCACAGGCCGGAATGCGATATAATACTCTTTGGAAAGATAGCGGCAGCATGCGCCCGGTCATGCATCTGAAATTCGGAAAGGAACGCAATGAAAGCGTCGAAGAGAGAACTGGCATTTGCGGACAAATATTTTCATGAAGTGAGGCATACCACACTGAACCCGGAGGGTCCGGGGGCGGTGAGGATCCATCTAGTGCCGCCCGGGACAGAGGCGGGGGAGCTTCACGCGAGCGTGGCGATCATTAACGGGATGGATCTGGTACCGGTCAATGTTTCCTGGAGCATCCTCCTGACGGCCCTGATCGAGGAGATCAATCAGTATCACGGCAGGGAGATCACGAAGGAGGACGCGGACACGATCGTGGACAAAACCTGCGCAGAGGTCAAAAAAGTGTATCCGTTCACGATGAAAAGGCGTCTGAAAAAGGATATCCGGAGGATTCTGCGGACGTTTACACAGATCGCGTACGGCCAGCCGGTGGAGGAAGAGATCGGGTATGTAAATATCGGAACTTACGCGCCGTATATGAGGGCGCCGCACCGGATGGATCTGTGTGTCAGCGCGATGACGGTGGACGGTGCCTGGCATTGTAATCAGAATTGCGTCCACTGTTACGCGGCCGGACAGAATGAGGCTTCGGAAAAGGAGCTGGGCACGGAGGAGTGGAAGAAAATCATTGACCATTGCAGAGAGGTCGGGATCCCGCAGGTGACGTTTACGGGGGGCGAGCCGACGATGCGCGGCGACCTGCCGGAACTGATCAGCCATGCCGCGTGGTTTGTGACCAGGCTGAACACGAACGGGATCCGCCTGACAGAAGAGTACTGTAAGAAGCTGGCGGCAGCTTCCCTGGACAGTGTCCAGATCACTTTTTATTCGGAGAAAGAAGAGGTGCACAACCGGCTCGTGGGGGCGCCGCGCTATAAAGATACGGTTGCGGGCATCGAAAACGCCCTGAAAACCGGGCTGAACCTCAGTATCAATACACCTCTGTGCAGGCTGAACCGCGACTATGTGGAGACCTTGAAATTCCTGCATGAAAAAGGCGTGCTCTATGTGACCTGTTCCGGTCTGATCACCACCGGGAACGCGGCGAAGGAAGCGTCCATGAACCTTCAGCTCACGAATGCGGAGATCAGGGAGATCCTGCGGGAGAGCGTCAAATACTGCTTCGACAACGGGATGGAGATCAATTTTACCTCACCGGGATGGGTGGATGATGATTTCTGCAAAGAGCTCGGGATCAGCACGCCGAACTGCGGAGCCTGCCTGAGCAACATGGCGATCACGCCGGGCGGCAATGTCGTCCCGTGCCAGAGCTGGCTGTCCGGCGCCGTACTCGGCAGTTTCCTGCAGGACGACTGGGAGGCCATCTGGGAAAGTGACGCGTGTAAGGAGCGGCGCGCGTTTTCCGCGGAGATGCGCTGCGAGTGCCCGCTCAGAATCACGAAAAAGGACGTCGTGAAAACCGGCGTGGGGCAGGGCTGATGCTCCGCGGCGATGCGCTGCG
>JAUNJS010000187.1 GCA_030533125.1 Eubacteriales bacterium
AAAAATGCCGGCCGGCAGGATAAGCAGACCGGCCGGCAGAAAACATCCGGTACCGGTTTCTACACTGCCGGCAGCAGGGTGTTTTCTGCCAGCCATCCGTTTCTCAGGCTGTCTCCGTTTCTGTCTTCCGTACAAGCACGCGCCGCACGCGGCGCTCGGAGACCTCCAGGATGCGCACCTCCAGTCCGTCACAGGTAAAGACGCTGTTGACGTTCGGAAAACCGTTGTTGATCTCGATGCACCACCCGCCTACCGTCTCGGAATCATAATCGAAATCGTCCTCGTCTCTGTGCATGAGTTCAAGGAACTCGGAAACCGGCATATCGCCGTCAAGTTCGTAGACGCCGTTTCCCTGTTCCACGACATCTTTTTCCACCGTGTCCGTCTCGTCCCAGATGTCTCCGACAAGCTCTTCCAGGACATCCTCCATGGAAACGATCCCGAGGGTGCCCCCGTATTCATCGGTGACCACGGCGAGGTGCTGCTGCGCGTTCCGCAGGGAAGAGAGCACCGCCGGGAGACGCATGGTCTTATATACAAAGCAGGTCGGCAGGAGGAGAGAACGGATCTCCACCTTGTCCCTGTCGATCATCGCCTTCAGACACCGGTTGAGCGATAAAACGCCGATCACATGGTCGATGCTGTCCTCATAAACCGGGATACGGGAAAAGGGAGTGTTGTCGATGATATTTACGATTTCCTCCCACGGATCGTCGATATCGATGGCAACGATGTCCACCCGGGCGGTCATGACCTCGGAAGCGGAAATATCGGCAAAATCTATTGCCGCGCTGACAAGCTCGGAGGCATCCTCATCCAGGACGGACTCATTCTCCGCCATGTCGATCATGGTATGAAGTTCCTCCAGGGCGGCTTCACTGTCGTCCTCTTTGACGTCCGGAAGAAGGCCGGTAATGAGATTGACAAGCCCGACCACAATGAACGTAAGGGGCTTGAGCGCGATCATAAGGAACCGGACCGGTCCGGCAATCACCAGCGCGAAGCGCGTGGCGTTTTTTTTGGCGGTGATCTTCGGGATCGTCTCTCCGAAGATGACGACCACCACAGTGAGGACCAGGGTGGACAGCCAGGCGTATTTTTCACTCAGGAGCAGCATCACGGCAAGCGATCCCATGGAAGAAGCCGCGATGTTCACCAGGTTGTTGCCGACCAGGATCGCGGAGAGCGCGTCGTCAAACGCGTCCCGGACGCGAAGCGCCAGCCCCGCTTTCTTGTCTCCGTTGTCCCGCTGGTGTTCCAGCCGCACCTTGCTGCAGGCGGAAACAGCCATTTCGGAGGCGGAAAAAAACGCGGAGAGCACCACACAGACCACAATCCCGAATATATAAACAGTCAGTTCGTTCATTCTAATACCCCTTGCAGGAGCGCGTCAGCGCGGTTTTCCGTTTTATTCATCTCCTGGTCGAGATCGGACGCGATGCCGATCTTGCTTGCAGGAATGCGTCAGCGCGGTTTTTCCTTTTTATCTCTCCCGGCTCATGTAGTGTTTCCCCGGCGTCTGCCGGATGCTGTACGGACGCCTCTGGAAAAAGGCCCGCGCGTCTTCTTCCCGGAAGGAGTTTTTTTCCGCGGCTGCCGCGGAGATTCCTTCTCCCGCGCCGCCCGCATCCACGATGTTTCTTTCCCCGGCGCTGTCCCTGTCTCCGGAACCGGCGCGGTCCTCATGGATAAAACGCCCGGTCTCCGGATCGATTCCGGCCATCTCGGCCGCGTCCCGGTCCGCTTCCCACTCTTCCTCGGAGAGACGCCGCACCTTCAGGCGCATGATCCGGTTGTGGCGCATGACAAGAATGGAAATCTTCGTCCCCAGATACCGGAAACTGTCCCCGGCCACCGGGATCCGCGGGAATGTCTCATACGCCAGCTCATTCATGAGCTTCCTGCCGATCTCCTCTTCCTCTTCCTCGGTATAGGTTACGCCGAGTTCATCCAGGACGTCCAGCACGTGCTCCTCGGGATTGACGCTGTAGGATCCGTCGGTCATCGGAACCACGTTGCGCACCGCGCGGTCGTCTTCATCCCAGATCTCGCCGACGAGTTCCTCGAGAATATCTTCATCCGTGACAATCCCCAGCGTCCCGCCGTAATTGTCCGTGACCACCGCGAGATTGATTTTTTTCTTCGAAAACTCCTTCAGAAGGTCGTCGATCTTGGTCGACTGGTGCACGAACAGAGGCTCATACAGGAGCGGGCGGATGTCAAGCGCCTCTCCTCTGCGGATGTAGTAGCGGATAAACCGGCGGATGTGCAGAATCCCGATGATATTGTCGATCGTCCCCTCGTAGACGGGCAGGCGGCTGTGGTTCTGTTCCTTGATAAAAGTCAGAATCTCCTCCTGGGGCATATTGATGTCGATCGCAGCGACGTCCATCCGGCTGGTCAGGATACTCTCCACCGTCACATCGCCGAACTGCAGCGCGGACGAGATCAGATCTCCCTGCTCCTCGTCGATCTTGCCCTCCTCCGCCATGTCTTCGATGATGTCAAAAATATCGTTCTCCGTCACAGACGTCTCGTCATCGCCCTTCGTCAGCTTCGCCGCCCCGTTTCCGATCATGGTCAGCAGGACCGACGCCGGTGTGAGCAGCGTCATCAGCACGCAAAGAAGCCCCGCTGTCGCGAGGCTCAGGCCCTCACTGTATTTGCGCGCAATGCTCTTGGGCAGCATTTCCCCGAAGAAAAAAACCACCAGTGTCGTCACAAGCGTCGAAATGGAAACCGCCGAGATGCCCCATCGATTTTTTACATAAATCGTCACGATGGAGGCCGTGGCCAGATGTACAATATTTGTACAGATCAGGAGCGTGGTGATCGCCCTGTCGAAATGCTCTGTCACAAAGAGGGCCCGCTTTGCCCTTTTCTCACCCTTTTCCGCTCCCGTCTTGAGCCGCACGCGCGAGACCGACGCGAAGGCCGTCTCCATCACCGCGAACAGCATCGCGAAAAAGAGGAGTAATACCACGATCAGCCAGGTAGATATACTGCCATCGTCCATAAAACTACATTACACTCCGTATCACAAACAGAAATCAGCACACCGGCAGCAGCGGGAACAGACGGTACGGCGGTCTGCGCGCAATGTGCGCAGCAGGCACTTCGTGCCGCGTCCGCTGTGGTTCCGGATATTGGAAAACAGCGTATCATAAAAACGCGCGGCGCGCAAGAAGGAAGCACATTTCGCGGGCTGCCGGATGGTGGATTGCGGATGGTGGATCAGGGATCACGGATCCGGACAACGGATCACGGAAGGTTTCGCGGATTGCAGGTTGGCGGATCATTTCACGGATTGTCGAACGGAAAACCGTTTCACTTGTTGACGGACGCCGGCGCGGATTGCCGGGCACCCCCTGACCGGAAACAGGAAACAGGGCGTTTTCCGTCGATCTTCGATCGGCGGAAAACGCCCTGCTGTGCAGTCAAAGACATTCCGTTCCGCAGCCGCAGGATATGCGGCCCGCTGCCGCGGACATCATGTTGCGGTTACTGCCTGTCCGAAAAGCCGTTTAGGACTTCACGGGTTGATGCTCTTCCTGTTCTCACCGGACAATTGATTTTTCAAAAGTGCCGTCGTGATCCGCGTCAATCCGGATATCCATCGCGCCGTCTGCTTTCTGGCAGACGCAGGCTTCCCCGGCGGAAGTGGAGAAAGTCGTTGAGACAGTATCGTTTTTATTGTTGGCGGTGACTGTAACGTTTTTCAGCCTGTCGCCGGAAACCACATACCCCTGTTCTGTCTTGCGCAGAGACATCGTATTGCCGCAATTTCCGGTGATTTCCACAGTGAACCAGTCTGTCGGATAGTCTCTGTCGAAGGTCGCCGCGAGACGGCAGTTCGCGGGACTGCCCTTGATCTCAACGTATCCGTTCCTGTCGAATACCGCCGACATTCCTGCTCCGGACATCGCCTCCAGATAGCTGTCCTCGTATTTCAGCGACAGATCCATGGAAGCCGCGCGGGACTGGGCAACCCTGTAAGCAGAGGAGGAATCATACAGGTTGTATCCGGGCGTTGTACCGCGGCCGCCGTTCATAATATATGAATCTGCCTTCTGAATATCGCCCGAACCCGCGTCAAAGCTCACATAGGAATCGCCGTCTTTCCGGATTTTAGATACGTTGTGATCTTCTCCGAGATCGTACGTGTCCAGTCTTGCCACATATGCTTCACTAGTGTTCGAGGCTGTACCTGAGAGATATCCGCCTTTGTTCATTTCATTTTTATTCGCGCCTACATAATCAATCTTCCCCCAGGTGCCAAAGGAGTAGTAATAGGCAGGAATAATCCATTCGTAAGTGCTCGTATTGAAATAAATGTTTGCCCACTCGTCATATGAAGAGGAGTAATTGGGGTCGCAGATCTTTATACATCCCTGATAAGTATCCCCAAACCATTCATAAGACCCGTACGAATAATCAGTGGCCAGAACGGCGTGTCCGCCCCAGTTATCCGCCCCGAAGCACACGACCGCGGTGCTGTTCTTTTTCAGGAGCGAAATCAGGCTCTGAATGTTCTGCCTGTCGCTTCTGTTCCCGTACTTATAGAAGGCCTGCTGCATGACGTCCTTTAACTGCAGCATATGATAATAAGTAATGAGCGAACTGACTTTGCGGTTGTCGAGAGGAGCGTTCAACTGGAAAAGTTTTGTCGCGCCGGACTGATATTTTCCGTATGGAAGCATCTTCTTCTTTGCCAGAAACTCCGTCACAGCCATTCCATAGCAGGATCCGTTCCAATAGTAGTAAATCAAACCGTCATAAGTCGAGAACACTCTCTGATATTCGGTGTTGTTCAGGTTGTTTTTCAGCCTGGTGATGTAGGCCGAATTCATCTGATCAATATACCTGTCATATCCGAAGTAATAGCCGGAGTTTGTAAAATTCCAGTTATCCCTTGAAAACCGGAAAGCGCCTGCTTTCAGCACGGTAAGCTTGTAAGTGGCTTTCCCTGCTTTGTAGTTTTTGCCTGCCGCCGCCTTGACGGTGATAGTCGTAACTCCTTTTCCTTTGATCGTTACCTTCCCGGTTGTTTTGTTTACGGTAGCGACATTTTTCTTACTGGACGTAAATGTCAGCTTACCGTCCGTTGTCTTGGTGAGTTTGTTGGTAAATGCTTTGTTGCCTTTTTCCTTGACGACCGCTTTTGTCGAAAACGTCAGCTTCGGAGCGGCCTTTCTGATCGTGAAATAGGCAGTTGTCTTTCCGGAATAGTTGTTAATTCCTTTAATAATGGCGGTGGCTTTGCCCACGCTCTTGTGGTTTCTGTAGGAGACTGTGTAGTCAGTCCCCTTCACGAGTTTCACGCCGTTCACCTTGACCGTCGGCGGCGATTTCTGTAGTTTTCCGTTATAAATTCTGGAAGGAACCGTCACGGTCGCCTTGCTGACGGAACGAGGTTTAATCGTAAAATAGATCGTCTTCTTTCCTGTGAAATTGCCCTTTCCGGTAAGGATAATGGTGGCTTTCCCCGCGCTCTTATGGTTCCTGTAAGCAGCGGTGTAGTCAGTCCCTTTCGTAAGTTTGATGGTGCCCAGCTTGACTGTCGTCGGAGATCTCTGCAGTTTTCCGTTATAAACCCTGGCAGGAGCCTTCGCCGTCACGCTGCTCATCGGACAGGGATTGATTTTAAAGGAGACGCTTTTCGTACCGGAATACTCCCCTATGCCTGTGACCTTGAGGGTGGCTGTCCCGGCGTTTACGTTGTTGCTGTACGAAACTTTATAGTCTACGCCTTTTTGCAGCGTCTTACTTCCCAGTTTCACCGTTGGATTCGGTTTCCGCGCGCTCCCGTTGTAAGTCTGTGCAGCGACAGACACTGAAGCCTCCGCGATGCCGAACGGCTTGATATAGACAGGAATCGTTCCCGTCCCCCAGGAATAAAAACGCGCACCCACATAATAAGTAACGCCCGCGTCCAGATTATAGGTGAAATAGAAGTAGTATTTATCGTTGGAATAATCATAATCGTCATTATAGACGAGCTGGTTAAACTCGGTATCATACAGAAAACCTATGGTATCGTCCCCGTTGTTTTTGGAGTAGAACTTATATCCGCCGGATTTCTGGGGAGTAAATGCAATATACGCCATCCCGTCAGATGAAGTGGTGACATTGTTGGTTCCTTCGCTTCCGCAGGAAGCGATCACCATAGGAATGGTGCCGCTTGTGGAACTTGAATAGAACCTGACTCCTATGTAATAGGTGATGTTGGCAGATAAACTGTATTGAATTTTGAAATTGTAATTCTTTCCGCTATCGTCATCGCTGGTAAGTGAAGACTGGCTGCTATTGTAAAGGGTTCCATAAGTATCCCCGTCATATTGACTGGTGATCACATAAGTGCCTGAATAGGCGGGCTTAAAGGTGCAATATACCGTCTCACCGGCAGATACATAGACACTGTTATAGCCCGGTCTGAATGTTGTGCTGCTGGAAAATCCCGATGCCTCCGCAGCTGCGGTCTCCTCCTCCGGCTGATCCTCGATCACAGCATCCTGTT
>JAUNJS010000556.1 GCA_030533125.1 Eubacteriales bacterium
ACAGGGGGCAGCCTTAAGGAGGCAGCGATGAGGAGGCGGCTATGAAGGGAAAGCAGTCAGGCAGATCCGCGAGGCAGAAGATTGAAGAGAATACCGAGCGCCTGGCCGCGCCGATCGCGGAGTCGTTCGGAATCTATATTTACGATGTGGAATATGTCCGGGAAGGGCAGGAGGAGTATCTCAATGTCTACATCGATAAAGAGGGCGGTGTGACGATCAATGACTGTGAGGCTGTCAGCAGGAAGCTTTCCGACGCGCTCGACGAAGAGAACCTGATTACGGATCCTTATACACTGGTTGTTTCCAGCCCCGGACTCGGCCGTGCGCTGACAAAAGACCGCCATCTGCGGCAGAGCATCGGACAGGATGTGGAAATCCATCTGTATAAAGCGGATCCGGAAACGGGAGAGAAGGACCTTTGCGGGGAACTGCTGTCGTTTGATGAGAAGCGGATCGTGATTGCCGCGGATCCGCCGGTTTCAAACTCCCGGCGCGGCGGGACGGGAAAAAAGTCGAAAAAGGGAAAAAAACAGGCCGTCCGGGAGGAACGCGCGCCCGGCGAGGACGAATCCGCGGTTTCTGTATCTGCAGGATCCGCGGCAGCAGGATCTGCAGAGAAGGATCCTGTCCCGATGATCCGGGAGGACGGAAGGATGGAAATAATCCTGGAGCGGTCGGCGATCGCCTCCGTACGTCTCGCGTTTTATGATTAGCCGATCAGGCGCGGCAGCGCGCCGGATGCTGTAAACAGAAGGGCCGCGCCGCGCGAACTGATTTTGCCGCAAATGCGCCGGGTGCTGAAAACAGAAGGGCCGCGCCGCGCGCGGATTGTCGGAGATATATATTCGCGGATATATATATCTATTCCTACGAACGGATGCTGCACAGCTGCAGTATGGATGCCAGATGTGTTTAGAAGGGAAGACACAATGAACAGTGAGTTGAAAGAGGCGATCCTCGCCCTGGAGAAGGAAAAGAACATCAGCAGCGATACGCTGTTTGAAGCGATTGAAAATGCTCTCATGACTGCCTGTAAGAGTCATTTCGGCAGAGCGGAGAACATTAAGGTCGAAATGGACAGGGATTCCTTTGATTATACCTGCTATGCGGAAAAGACGGTTGTCGAGACACCTGAGGATGTGATGGATCCGCTGGAGGATATTTCGCTGGAGGATGCGGCAAAAATCCAGGCGGATGTGCATGTCGGTGATATTGTACATGTGGGCATCAACAGCCGGGAGTTCGGGCGGATCGCCACGCAGATCGCCAAGAACGTCATCATGCAGAAGATCCGCGAAGAAGAGCGGAGCGTCATTTTTGATTATTATATTAAAAAACAGAAGGACATTGTCACCGGAATTGTACAGCGCCAGGTGGGACGGAATCTGAGCGTCAACCTGGGCAAGGCCGATGGCATGCTCAATGAAAAAGAGATGGTTCCCGGAGAGCACCTCAAGCTGTCCGACCGCGTGAAGGTCTATATCCTTGAAGTGCGTTCGACGAACCGCGGCCCCAGGATTCTGCTCAGCCGCACACACCCGGATCTGGTGCGCAGACTGTTCGAGCAGGAAGTGGCGGAGGTCCGTGACGAGGTAGTGGAGATCATGAGCATCGCGAGGGAAGCGGGAAGCCGCACGAAAATCGCGGTGCGGTCCAATGATCCGAATGTGGACCCCATCGGCGCCTGTGTCGGCAGCAACGGTTCCCGCGTCAACAATATCGTGGACGAACTGCGCGGAGAAAAAATCGATATCGTTGTCTGGGACGAGAATCCCGGCAACTTCATTCGGAACGCGCTGTCTCCCGCCAATGTCGTCGCCGTATTCGCGGATCCGGAGGAAAAAGTCGCGAAGGTTGTTGTGCCTGACTTCCAGCTGTCCCTCGCGATCGGCAGAGAAGGCCAGAACGCGCGCCTGGCGGCGAGACTGACAGGCTATAAGATCGATATCAAGAGCGAGACGCAGGCCAGGGACGCGGTCGGATTCCGTTACGAAGATTATCTCGACGACGAAGACGAGTACGAAGAAGACGAAGAGGGATACGAAGAAGCTGAGGATGCCGGAGATCCCGGGGACGCGGAATACGCGGAAGACGATGCCGCAGGCGAC
>JAUNJS010000188.1 GCA_030533125.1 Eubacteriales bacterium
TTTAACAATAGTTTCTGTTTTAACGATTGGAATAATTTGTGTTTTAATGGCTGTATTAAAACAGCTCAGGCAGGGCTTCGATGATGGTCTGAACGGATTCCTCTACCTGCAGATCCGCAGGGATTGCAGCAGTCCCGTCGCCTTTTTGTACGCCATAGCTGCCGAACTGAGCGTGGTTCCCGCCTTCGATCACATGCTCTGTGTACCTGGCAGGGGCGTATTGTCTGCTTTCTTCAATTTTTTTCCATTGGACCACTTTGTCCTCGGAACCGACAAGCAGTATTTCCGCCATGTCCGGAGAGAGCTTTTTTGTCGGATAGGCGGCAAAAAGGATGGTGCCTGCGAATATGTCGTTATGATCGGCTGCATAAATGGCTGCAATGGCTCCCCCGAGAGAATGGCCTCCTATGTACCAGCTGGAATAGTTGTAGATGCCCATGACTTTTTCCGCGGCATCGATGTCGAAGAGGGCGAGCCGGAAAGGCATTTTCACCAGGCAGACGTCCATTCCTGCTGTGGCGAGGCTGTGCAGAAGGGGCGCGTACGCGGTTTCTTCAACTTTGGCGCCCGGATAGAAGATCAGGGCGGCTTCTTCCGAAGGACCGTCAAAAAACCAGCCGTAGTCTGTTTGTACGACAGTTGTTTCATCGGATTTCAGTGCTTCTTTGGCGGAAACATCAGCCCTGTAATAGATGGAGACATATCCGAAGAAAATGAGCGCGGCGGCAGCGGCTGCTGCGGTTACAGCTGCCAGGATGACAGGGAGCAGCCGTCCCCTGGAAAAGATCTTTCTCATATCCCGTGTCCGATCGTATAACATGGAAAATACATGCTGTAACTTCCCATACAGATCTACTCCTCTCATTTATACTTGTGGTTATGAGCATAGCTCACAGACTCGTATGATTAAAGCTGCGCGCTGTTCCGCGCGACTCGGCTCCGGCTTGAAATCTAACACCTCCTGCCGAAAAAAGCAATCATGGAAAAATTTCATTCATGACATAAGTGACACAAGCGGGATACTGAAAAGCGGAGCGGGATGCTATAATGGTCATGGCTTTTACATATTTTGTATCAAAAGGATGGATTGCTATGAAAAGGAAGATATGTACCTTTTTGACGATTTTGTTTATCTGCATAAACATCTGCGGCTGTTCCGAAGAAGAACCGGCCAAAGCCATTATGCAGGCCAAAGCAGGGATCAATCAGGAGATCACAGGACCCTACGAGGAAACACTGGCCGTCAAATGTCATAACGGCACTTTTGTAGGGAAGAAGGATGGAACAGTGCTTTCTTTCAAGGGAGTGCCTTATGCGGAACCGCCTGTCGGGGAGCTGCGCTGGAAAAGGCCTGTTCCCGCTGCCGAGCGGGAGGGTGTTTATGAGGCGGAATACTTCGGGAAAAGTCCGATTCAGACGGAATGGTTTTCCGAGGTCGGGTCCTATTATTTACAGGGAGAAGACTGCCTGTCGCTGAATGTCTGGATGAATACAGAGGGACCGGCCGAAGGGAAGACGGTCATGGTATTCTTCCATGGCGGGTCCTATGGCTGGGGCGGGACGAGCGATCCGATCTATGACGGACATAATCTCGTGGAAAAATATCCTGATCTCATCCTGGTCACAGCGGGATACCGCACCGGTATCATGGGCTTTATCGATTTCACGGAGGTCCCCGGCGGGGAAGATTTTGCGGACGGCGGCAATCTCGGCCTTCTGGATCAGATCTGCGCCCTGCAGTGGGTCCAGAAGAACATTGAAGCCTTTGGCGGAGATCCCGGGAACGTGACCATTTTCGGAGAATCTGCCGGTGGCGGGAGCGTTTCGCTGCTGCCGCTGATCGAAGGAACATCCGGACTGTTCCGCCGCGTCATAGCGGAAAGCGGTTCCCCCGCCCTGACATACAGCCGTGAGGAATGCGGCAATCTTACAGAGATGCTTCTTGAAAAAAGCGGCTGCACCGACATGGACGGGCTGATGGCGCTCAGTGAAGAAACGCTGATGGAATTGAATGAGGACTTAAATGACTTCAACAATTTCCCGGAACGGGACGGCGTTATCCTGCCTGAAGATCTGTATGCGGCGTGGGAAAATGAAGCGCTTGCTGACATAGATCTTATGGTCGGGACAAATAACGATGAGATGCGATACTGGATCAGCGAAATGGGGCATTCTGTCCCGCTCCTGCCGGATCTGTTTGTCTATGAGCATACGATGCCCTTTATGTATGAGAATAACCTCAAAAGGATGTCCGCGGAAGAACAGGAGCTGACAAAAAACTTTGTCAATTCCCAAAGCGGTAAGAAGATCTGGAAACTGACGGAGTTCTATAACGAGCTGCTGTTCCGTGTCCCGGCGCTGGAGCAGGCAGTGCGCCATAAAGGGAAAAGCTATAACTATTACTGGACAATGCCCGGCGCGGACGAAACCATGGGCGCGTGTCACGCGATTGAACTGGCCTATGTGTTCAACAATCCGCAGGAAACGATCTATACCGGCGGGCTGTATAACGGGGAACTGGCGGATACCGTGCAGGACATGTGGGTGAACTTTGCCCGCTCAGGCGATCCGGGCACAGAAGAGTACGCATGGGAACCCTATACGGAAGATAAGCGAATGACCATGGTGCTTGGGGAAGAGATCGGGATGGTTGAAGACCTTAAGAAAGAGCAGAGAGAGATGATCGAACCGCTGCTTCCCCACTATTATAACGGATGTTATTCGCAGCTTGATTATATGGTCCCGCAGCTGGGACGGATCATTGTCCAGCTGCTGCTCACTGTGGCTCTTGTGATTGTTATTACTGTCGCAATCGTGAAGGCTGTGAAGAGAAACCGGAAACAATGAACTATGCAAAAAGCAGCAGCCTGTGCGAGGATCGATTCGCACAGGCTGCTGTTTTAAAGGGGGGTAGTTTCAAAAATCAGGAAACGCAGGAAAATTACATTGTCAGACTGCGCAGGATTTTTCTGCAGGTCCTGAGGATAGTGTGCTGTGTTTTATGCTGCGTGGAGCTGTTTCCAGAAGCCCATCATTACGGCTTCGTCTTCAAGGGAATTTGTGAAGATTTCCATCTCGTCATTGGCATCGTTGACCCACTTTGCCATGGCTGTGTCGTGCTCCGCAGCAGATTTCATATTGTAAAATGTGCCGTTGGAAGAGACCAGCCAGACGGGTCTCTTGCACTTGTCAATCGCTTCGTTAAAGGTTCTCACATCGTTCTCAGTTCTGGTTTTCATGGTCTTTTTCCTCCTTGCTGGATTTCATCATGTTCTTTTTGGTACCCGGCTTTCTTCCCGGGTTCCCGTATGGGATTTGGGTTGTTATTTCCGATCAGGGTGTTTCTTTTTCAATTTGGTTGTTTCCCTTGATCTGTGAACATAATATCATCCGGGTCCTTCCGGAAAAAGCTGCATCGGGACAGGAATCATGAATTTCAGGACTGGATAAAATGCGGCTTTTTTGCGCTTTCTATGCCGGAATACCGCGATTTTTGACTGTTTTCCGGCGGATCTATGGTACTTTTTCTCCCATGGATAGCAAAATATGGACACATAACACATAAACGGGCAGAATGGCGCAAAAAAAACCTTCACAATGGAATTGATGCTTATATACAGCGATCAAAATCATTGTGAAGGGTTTTACATATTCCTTAATAGTCCTCGATATCGACCACATGAAACCCGTTTTCCATCAGCAGCTGCGCCGTCACGCCCGGCTGATCAATGAGTTTCCCGGAAAACGTACCGTCGTATCTCTGCTTTACGCCGCAGCTGGGGCTTCGCGACTGCAGGATGATCAGGTCCGGCTGCTCCCGGAGTGCAATTTCAAGGCATTTTGCTGCTCCGAGCCGGAATTCCCTGTCGACAATGGTGCCGTCTTTGGCAGTGACCACGCCGCTGCGGATTTCCGACGGAACACGCGGCGTCGGGAGACCTCCCAGCTGTTCGGGGCAGACTTCAATAAGCTCATTTCCTTCCGCCAGGAGGACAACTTTTTCATTCCGGTTGTTTCCGCCGTTATATTTGCAGTTTCTGCCTGCCAGGCAGGCACTTACCATGATTTTCATATCGATAAACCAAAGGGCTGAAGCAGGATGAACTAACAGTACAGATTGTTTCGCTGATCATCCCGATTGTCCGCGGATTTGAACTCATCAATGGTCTTGCAGATCCCCTATTCGCGGAGGTGTTACCTGATATCAATACACACGATTTCGCTGTCCGATCCGATGCGGATCGGGGTCTGGAAATAACCTGCGCCGGAGGAGACTACGCTGGTCGTGATATGGCCGGTGGCCTCGTTGATGGTCTGTGCCAGCCCGTAGAAATATCCCTTCTCATAGGAGAACTGAGTGATCAGAGCGGTGGGGAAAAACTGGCCGCGATGCGTATGGCCGGCGAGCACCAGATCCGCGTCACAGGATACGGCCTCCGTAATCCCGCCGGGGTCGTGATCCAGCACGAGGAGATAATGAGCAGGCTGATCGGAGTCGGAGGAGACAGAATCGGGCAGAGGGACAGAGGAACCATAGGAACCGGAGGAACCATCACTCCTGCTGTTACCGGATCCGGGCATAACGCCTGCCTGATCCAGGAGCTTCGCCAGCGGCACGCGCTCTTTGTCTTCTGCAAGTTTTGTCCGGCCGGCCAGGAGGAGGGCGCCATGAACAGGTGTCACCGGGGCGGCAACGGATCCTGCTCCGTCCGACGAGGCGCTGACAAGGGTGCGGATCTCCGCCTCCTGTGCGGGATTGCCGGGATAGATTTCCAGCACACCGTTGTCCAGCGCGGTGATACCGCTCTCCGAGAGATACTGCTGATAGATTTCAGAGTCCAGCTCCGGATCATGGTTCCCGAGCACCGCGTAGGCGCCGAGCGGCGCTTTGATGCGGGACAGGATCCTGAATATTTCCTCCGCATCGACGACATCTATCGCGCTGGTGCGGTTGAACTGGTCTCCGAGGAAAACTACGAGGTCAGGATGGCTGGCATTTACGGCATCCACAACACGCTGTACATGGGCGGTTCCGATGACCGAACCCATGTGGAGATCGCTCACTTCCACGACGCGCAGCGGCGCGGACAGACGCCCTTCGGAGGAGAGATTGTAATGTATGGTCCGGACATTCCGGGCGTGGATCACACCGTAGACTGTCAGAAAGACGGCAATGCCGACTGTAAATGCCATGAGCAGGCGGGCCGGCATCTCCCTGTGCCCTGCACTGCGCAGCAGGAGACTGAGGAGGTCTGAAACCGCCAGCGCGTGAAGAAAGTATATGAAGAACGCGACATAAGCGCCGGAGATCCAGACCAGGACGCGGTTGACGGGAGCAGATTTGATCTGCCGCTCCAGATGGCTGAGGAACATATATAAAAGGCAGCCCGTGCCAAGCACAGTGAGCGCAGCGCAGGTGATGAGCCGCGGGCGGGAGTGGAGCAGACCGCGGAGATCCACGCCGGCGCAGGTGATGCGCATGGAGACATAGAGAGCGCCCAGAAACACGGGGATCATCAAAAAGAACTGGAGGTGCTCGTTGGTAACAAAATTGCCGAATTTATTCATGGTTTTATGTTCTTGTTCAGGGCTCCCGCTGAGAACAGCGCCGTTTATGGAAGCAGGCTCCTAAAACGGCATCATTCTCAGGGGAGATTCATATC
This sequence comes from Eubacteriales bacterium, assembly GCA_030533125.1. Lineage (GTDB taxonomy): Bacteria > Bacillota > Clostridia > Lachnospirales > Lachnospiraceae > CAG-791. The sequence goes on from JAUNJS010000188.1 coordinate 5,664, forward strand.
AGTTACGCTTTCTTTTATTTCCTGAAGAATCTTTCGCCTGGTTCTATGCCTGTCGATTAATGTAGCTCTGCCCGCTGATAAATGAATCATACCACATATTCATTCTGAGTTGTCAGTGTGATGGAAAAGCGGCTTTAGGATGATGACGTAATCCGTCTTTGACATCTCTTCCTGCTCGGGGAAAATGCGGGTGTTGAACCTGCTGAAATCTGCGTGTGTGTCTCCTGTGACATAGATCATGACAAAACTCCGTTATTTATTCATGCAATCCTTAAGGATCTGTTCCGGGTCTGCGCCGACAAGATCCAATCCGACAGCCTGAATCAGCCTCACTTCCGGGATCCCGTAATAGTTTTGCGCCAGGCTTTTTACATAGCCGAAACCATATTCTTCCGGGACATAGTTACCGCCGGCTGTCATAACATAGATGAGCTCCTTTGCCTTGCATAGTCCCTCGGGGATACCTTCCGGTGTATAGATAAAAGTGACACCGGGGACATTGATATGTTCGAAATACTGTTTCAACATGGCGGGAAACGACAGATCCCAGAAAGGCGCGGCGATTACGATCTGATCCGCTGCCGCGAACTGGTTTGCAAGAGAGAACATTGGATCCGAGAATTTCTTTTCCGCGATCAGCTGGTCACGCAGGGCAAGAAAGGCTTCATCTGTCACGGGAAAAGCAACGTCCTGAAGACGGACTTCCATATACGGAGCATTCAGCCCGGACAAAAAGGATTTCGCCAGACGCAGCGTACGGGATTCTTTTCTGACACAGGCATTGATAAAGAGGATCATTTGTATTCATACTCCTTTCATTACTTTTTTTAACCCTGCCGCTTTTTAATCTC
>JAUNJS010000189.1 GCA_030533125.1 Eubacteriales bacterium
TATCGTCATCACGCGAATCAAGTCCGAACAAAGCGATATTCAGAAAACCGGTTTTCAGAAAACTCCGCAATAAGCCGGACCACTGTTTTAAGAAAGGAGAGGCCATGAAAGCATATTCTGTCGACACTGTTTGTTCTGTCATCTGCCTGCTGTCTCTTTTCGGCATGATTGCTGCCATGTCTCTGGCGGGCAAAAACCGGTTGGTAAAAAATCTCGTGCCTGCAGCGGTCGTTCTCCTGGTCTGTTTGAATCCGCAGCTCAGAGAAATTGCCTGCCTGATCCTGTGCTCTGTCTTCGATGCCTTTCTTGCATCGATCGGACTTATGCTCATCGTGCTTTCCGGACTTTTGCTCATGATGCTCATGGTTGTCATGATTGCTCTGCATGCTGCAAAATAAATAACACTCAATGACAGCCCGGCGGACTCCAAAGGGCAAAATCCTCTGTTCCAACGACAGGTATTTTTGCTATAATGTGGTTTGGCTGTGCGTTTCCGGCGGTACGGGAACGCATGGACCTGTCTGTTGTATGGAGGAAATAACGATGAAAGAACGGAAATCGAATCCGAAAGCGCTCCTGCCAATCCTGATTTTTCTGCTCATCTATCTGGGAAGCGGTATTTATTTCGAATATATCTGTCCGATTGAAGGGCAGATGGGGTTTTATGTGATCTCCGTGGTCGTCGCTTTCGGCCTTGCGCTGATCGTCGCGTTCGCGCAGAACAAGACATTGAGTTTCAACGAGAAGATCCATGTCTGCGCGGAAGGGATCGGGGATGACAACATCGTCATCATGCTTTTTATCTTCCTGATGGCCGGTGCGTTCAGCGGGCTTGCCAGCGCGGCGGGGGGAGCGGCCAGTACCGCCAATCTCATGCTCGATATCATTCCCGGGAATCTGGCGGTCCCCGGACTGTTTGTCATCGCCTGTCTGATTTCCATGTCCATGGGGACGAGCGTCGGGACGATCACTGTCCTGGTCCCGATTGCGGCGGAGGTTGTGCGGAGCACCGGACTGTCCCTTCCTCTCCTGATCGGGACGGTTGTCGGAGGTTCCATGTTCGGCGACAATCTTTCCGTTATCTCTGATACGACCATTGCGGCGACCCGCACGCAGGGCGTCGAGATGCGGGACAAGTTCCGGGTCAACATCCTGATCGCGCTGCCGGCGGCGCTGATCACGGTTTTTATCCTTGTGATCTATTCTCTGCAGCATCCTGCCGCGGAGCTTACACGCTATGAATTCAATATCTGGCTGGCCGTTCCGTATTTTATCGTTCTGATTCTCGCCCTTCTCGGATGGAATGTCTTTATCGTCCTCGGGATCGGCATCGTGCTCTTTTTCCTGATCGGCGGCGCGGCAGGCACTATCACCTTCTCCTCCGCCTTCCTGGCAATGGGCAGCGGAACAAACGGGATGTTTGAGACCATTATTGTGACGATCCTGGTGGCATCCATCAGCGCGCTCATGCGGGAACACGGCGGGTTTGAGGCGATCCTGGATCTGATCCGCCGCCATGCGAAGTCCAAAAGGGGAGGCATGTTCGGGATCTGCGCGCTGACCGGCCTGATGGATATCGCGACCGCCAACAACACCGTTGCGATCGTCATCGCGGCCCCGATCGCGAAAGAGATCAGTACGGCGTACGGGATTGACCCCAAAAAGACAGCGTCCCTTCTGGATACGGTCTCCTGCATCATGCAGGGGGTGATTCCGTACGGCGCGCAGCTTCTGGTCGCCGCCTCCCTCGCCGGGATCTCCAGCATCAGCATCATTCCCTTCCTGTACTATCAGTTCCTGCTGGCGTTATTTGTGGTCATTTCCATTCTGATTGAGAAATGACCCTCATAAGCCATCCTTAACGAATCAGTTGACGTTAGGACCTGTCACTTAATAACTTAGGAAAATCTGCATGTCTTTTCTTCCGATTACTGCGTCAAAAAGCCTCGGCGATACCCGTATCGCCTACGTTTTTTTCCTTGTACTCGAAAGAAAATCCTATGCATCTTTCCTAAGTTATTTTCGGACAGTTCCTTAGGCGGCATCCGGGATCTCTTCCTCTTCTTCATCTTCATACCAGGGCGCGTCAGACCAGTCGCGATCCTGATACTGCTCTGCAGATTTGGTGATACCTTCTTCATAAATCCGGGCAAAGTCGTTTTTCATGGAAACAGGAATATACCCTTTCGATTTGTATTCCTCTGACTTTGTTTCCCAGTCCTGCGTGCCCCATTCTCTTTCATTGTCGTCAGCAACGATCATATATGCCTGCGCCGGATACGGGTTTCTGCTGTCGATCGTATAATTCATCATGCTTGTATCGCTTCCGCTGTTCCCGAAGGCCAGCACCGGGCGCTGTCCGATTTCTCTTTCGATATAAATGGATTTGTTGGCATTCAGGTTTTTCTGAATAAATCCGCCGGTTATCACCAGCTCGTCGCCGTTTTCATATTTGAAATCCATATTTGAAGATTCGGTCTCATGTCCTTTCTGCTTTATTTCAAAGACTGTCCCGATCACATGGTTCGGCGTGACGTAATCCTTAATCGGAGAGTTCGCGACGATTGCCCGGGTCGTAGTGCGCTCGGTACCGCTGATCACATAGATCGTGAAGTTGTTTTCATACAGATATTTCACAAGTTCCGCCATCGGAAGATAGAAATTGTCAATGTACCGCATGTTGTTGAAGCTCGCAGTTTCCTTCTGCCCGAATTCGACTGCATAGTCGTAGAGTTCCTCTACCGTCATCCCGGCGTAGGCTTTGGCAAAATTCCTTGCGAGATTCTCATCCGCAACATATCCCGGCTTGATGGACGCCGCGACCTGCTTTAATTCATCAGAAACTCTCTCCGGGTGGTCGTTCAGACAGTACTCGATGAACATCATGGTATCGTAATAGGTATAGTATGTTTCACAGGTAAGTGTTCCGTCCATGTCGAATACGGCAATGCGGTCCTTTTCAGGAATGTAATTGGCGGTATCCTCCGGATCGGTTACTCTGGACACGTATTCTCTGAGGCTCCGGGACACGGCTGAGTCTGCTGACCAGTAAACGGAAAGTGGCTGCGGCGCAGACTCCGGTACCGTTTTCCCCCTGGAGATACAGATTCCGAAGAGAACTCCCAGTACGATCAGTATCAATATTACAATTTCGAGTATGATGGAAGAATTCTCGTTTTTCCGATGGTTCATTTCCGGTTCCTCCTTATCGGCTTATCGGTTTTCCTGCTGAGAATCGACAGTTTTACTACGTGCTGCCCGGCTGACAAATCCATGGGCAAGTGCTTTAACAAACAATATATCATATCCGTATTATCGTGTTAAGCACGAAACAACAGCGCAGTATGTTGAAATGCTGCGCTTTTTCCTTTTCCATCAGGACATTCTCGTCAACATTTGTCGCAATGACTGCGGCGTCATAACAAAGGATCCCGACTTTGCAATCGCTATTGTATACACATATACACAAAAACCTGTTTCCTGTTGCGATAAGCGTGGTAAAGTAGTAAAGTAATAGGAATTGCTGATGCAATAGTTCTCAACCGGAGGATTGTATATGGACGCCGCCTCTTTTCTGGACCGTATCCTTGAAAAAATGTCGTCTTCGCACGATATCGTGCGGGATTATCCCGCGGAAAGACTCCTTCCGCAAGGCGGCCGGGGGACAGAGGAGCCGGGAGGATGCCTTTCGCAGGATGTTTTTCCTGCGTATGCGTTCTACGCGTCCACCAGCGAAAAATATGTCCTGACAAAGAAAGCGAGTCTCTGGACGATCTGTGAATACGAGCACGTTTTGTTTTTGACGGGGGAGAAAGAATCCGGCGCGGAGCCGCAGCCGGAATACGCACAGCGGCTGATCGCAGGATATATGGAGCCGGTGCTTGTCCGAAAAGGGAAAAAATATCCTCCCCGCAACCACATGCGTTCGTTTCTGACGGTCGTCCTGCTGCTGGACGGCTCTCCGGGGAAGGAACTGATCCGTAAAATACGGAAATACCGGTTTGACAAGGGGTATCTGTTTTCTGTGCGCGGATATGCGCAGGGGCGTCTGGTCGCGGTCGATCTTTCCGCGGGGAAAGTGTATACCAGCCCCGCCGCAAGAGATGTCGCGGATTTTTACGAGACTGTGCTGCGCTCTGCCGTGTGAAACGATTCACGAACCGGCTGGCGCTCTGCCGTGTGAAGAGAGTGGAACGATTCGGGAATCGCCTGCGCTCTGCCGCGTGAGGAGCGTGAATCGATCTGGGAACCGGCTATGCCTTCTGCCTTGTGAAACGATTCACGAACCGTTTGCGCTCTGCCGTGTGAAGCGATTTACGAACCGGGCAGGTCCGGGGGACTGCGTTTCCGGCTCAGACGAAAAGAATACGTCCTTTAAGAAAACCGGCATGAAACTGTGTGAAAGGAGTATGAATTATGAATGCTGCATTAATCCTGCTGGTCTCTATCATTCTGCTTGTGATTGGTTATATCTTCTACGGCAGCTGGCTGGCAAAACAGTGGGGGATCGACTCGCGCCGTCCTACGCCCGCGCATGAACTGGAGGACGGCATGGACTATGTGCCCGCAAAGGCGCCGGTCCTGCTGGGCCACCATTTCTCTTCCATCGCCGGAGCAGGCCCCATCAACGGCCCGATTCAGGCGGCTGTTTTCGGATGGGTACCCGTTCTTTTGTGGGTGCTTATCGGTGGTATTTTCTTCGGCGGCGTACATGATTTCGGCGCCCTGTTTGCTTCGATCCGCCACAAAGGACAGTCCATCGGAGAAGTTATCTCGAGTTCCATGGGACGGACAGCCAAAAGACTGTTCATCATCTTTGGATATCTGACGCTCCTCCTGGTTGTTGCCGCTTTCGCGTCCATCGTCGCGAACACCTTCGGTACAACGACTTCCGCAGGGGTGATGCGCGAAGGCGCGGCGCTGGAGGCCAATCTTTCGACCGCGATGATTTCGGTGCTGTTCATCGTGCTTGCCATGATTTTCGGCTTTCTGGTATATCGCCGCAATGTATCGATCGGCCCCGCGACCGCGATCGGGATTGTCGGCATTATCGCCATCGTCTTCATCGGCCTCAACTTTCATCCCATCGCCCTGTCCTATAACGTATGGATGTGGGTTCTGGGTCTCTACATCCTGATCGCGTCCGTCACGCCGGTCTGGATCCTGCTCCAGCCCCGGGACTATCTGAGTTCCTACCTGCTCTACTTTATGATTATCGTCTCTGTCATCGGCGTGCTCGGCGCGGCCCTGACCGGCACCGGCTCTCTCGCGATCCCCGCTTTCGGGCTTGCGGAGGCGAAGGGCAACGGCCTGTTCACCACGGGCAGCCTGTTCCCGGCCCTTTTTATCACGATCGCCTGCGGCGCGATCTCCGGCTTCCACTCCCTGGTTTCCTCCGGAACCACCGCGAAACAGATCGACAGGGAGGGCGATGCCCGGCTCATCGGTTATGGCTCCATGCTTGTCGAGTGCGTGGTTGCGGTTCTGTCCCTGTGCGCGGTCGGCTATGTCTGGGCGGATGCCGTCGGTTCCGTCTCTGCGGACACGGGCAGGCTTGCCTCGACGTTCGCCTCCCCCACGGCCGTATTCGCGACCGGAATTTCCAAAATGCTCGGCTCCTTTACCAATGAGGGTGTCCAGAACATCATGTACCAGATGCTGGTTCTGGCCGTTTCCGTCTTCTGCCTGACATCCCTCGACACTGCGACACGTCTGGCCCGCTATATGTTCCAGGAATTCTGGCTTGTGGACGGAGAGACACCCGAAGATATCAATGACGGCAGGAAAATCCTTGTCAACCCGTATTTCGCCACTGCCATCACCGTCGTTCTCGGCGTAGCCCTCGGTATGACCGGTTACACCAAGATCTGGCCTCTGTTCGGCGCGGCCAACCAGCTTCTTGCGGCCCTCGGGCTCATTGCTGTCTGTGCCTGGCTCGGCAACGTCGGAAAGAATAACAAAATGTTCTTCATCCCCATGTGCTTCATGCTGATCGTCACGATCTGCTCCCTGCTCCAGACGATCATTGCCAAGATTTCCGCAGGCGGAGACATCTGGAATTATATCCAGGCCCTGATTGCAGTGCTTCTTGTCGTTCTTGCCGTCGTACTTGCCGCCATCGCCTTCCGGACGCTCGCTGATCAGGCGGAAAGAAAGAGCGCCGCGCAGCTTGCCTCGAACAGATCGGTCCGCCGCGGCACCGCAATGTCAAAGGAAGCCGCGAAACGAAGCGTACAGGATCCCTCACAGCACGCCAGGAACAACCGCAGCGGTCGCAGCGGTCGCGGCAAAAAGAAACGGAAGTAACGATCCCTGTATGCTGAAATTTCTGAAATCCTGAACCCGGATCCCGTTAACCGCCTTCTTCATTTCAGGAATGCTGAAAACGGGAGAGTCCGGAAGCTGCTGCATTCAGAACAAATCAAAAAATCAACAAACCAACAACACAACACCCCAACCAACTAACATCTGTCATAAAGCAGGGCCGACGTAACACAAAACGATACGTCGGCC
>JAUNJS010000190.1 GCA_030533125.1 Eubacteriales bacterium
TCAGGCATTGCAGGCCGGTCCGGCGAGGACTTTCGAGGCGCCTCCGCACTGGGTGACTTCCAGAGGGCTGATGCCGAGTTCCTCGCTGAGGATCTCGAGGACGCGGGGGCTGCAGAAGCCGCCCTGGCATCTGCCCATACCGGCGCGGGTGCGGAGCTTGACCTCGGAGATGGAGCGCGCGCCCAGAGGGCGGCGGATCGCGCCGCGGATCTCGGCTTCGGTGACCATCTCGCAGCGGCAGACGATTTTCGCGTAGTCGGGGTTTTCGGCGATGGCGGCCCTTCGCTCTTCGTTTGTCATGTCCCGGAAGGCTTTTTTTACATGCCTGCGGGGATTGAAGCTCTCATTGACAGGCGGTTTCAGCCGGTCGACGCAGATTCCCGCGACATGCTGTCCGATGGCGTAACAGGCGGTGAAGGCGGGGGACTCGGTGCCGCCCGCGTTCACGAAACCGGGCGCGTCGTCCGGCTCGCCGATGACGAAGTCGTTGGTGTCCGCGTGGGGGCGGCAGCCGCCGAAGATCGAGATGATCTCATCCTCGGGGAAAGGCGTGCCGTCGCTTCCCGGGGGCAGGTCCTTCCATGCCTTTTTAAAATAATCGACGATCTGCTCGATGGATTCGCGGCGGGTGTCGGTGAAATCCGGATCGTCCACTTCGGTGGCGTCACATCCGAGCAGCATCGTGCCGCCGGTCGTCGTGATGATGGCCATGCCCTTGGTGTGCCCGCCGCCGGGCAGGTCGTGGGGTGTCTCCATCAGGGTCGTCGTGAGCTTGTCCGAATGCTTTCTGTCCAGGACGACGTGCGCGCCGAAGCGGGGGATGATGCGGAACTTTGTCTCCGAGACCATGTTGTTGATGACGTCGGAGTGACCGCCCGCGCAGTTGACGACCATGCGGGTTTCAAGAACTTCCTCCTGATTGACCGTAACCTGAAAGCCGTCTCCGGTCTTCCCGATTCCGGTGACCCGGGCCTCCTTCCGGAACTCCACACCGTTCGCGAACGCGTTTTCCGCCATGGCAAAAGTGACGGTAAACGGGTTTGTGGTGCCCCCGTCGGGTACCCAGAGGATGCCCCTGACGTCCTTCCCGATCTCCGGCTGAAGTTCGTAGAGGGCAGGGGGTGTAATCACCTCGGCGCGGACATGGTTTTCCTTCGCGAAGCCTTCCAGTTTATAGAGCTCGCGCATGCCGTTTTCGTCGGTCGCGAAAACTGTGGTGCCGTTTTTCAGATACGGCACTTCCAGCTCATCGCAGATCCGGTACATCAGCGCGCACCCCGGCGCGTTGAATTTTGCTTCATTGGTGCCCGGGATGGGGTCGTAGCCGGCGTGGATCATGCCGGAATTGCACTTGCTCGCGCCGGCGCACAGATCGTGGCCCTTTTCCAGGACCAGGACCCTGAGCCGGTATCGGGAAAGTTCCCGCGCCGTGGCGCAGCCGACGCTTCCCGCGCCGACAATAATGACGTCATACATATTATGATTCCTCATTGCCTGACAAAGATTTGATTTGCGGATACCTGCGGCGGATTGCGGGAGCGCGCAGGCGCGCAGCAATCCGGAGCGTTTTTACACTCCGGTGGAACCGGGAGGTCCCGGTACGACAGTTTACTGCTGCATTATTCTATCAGAGAAAAAGCCGGAATTCCAGAACAATACTGTAAAAAACCCCTGCCCTTCAGGACGCCCTTCAGTGCGCTGCAATGACCCGCTGTGAGGAATGCGATATTTGTGCGATATTTGTAAGAGGAGGTTGTCACAAAGTATTTGCATAAGAAGGATTATTTCGATATAATAATGCTGATTTTTACACTTTAACAGGTCAAAGCGACAACGCGCTAAAACAATGATGCAGGGATTGCTTATGGAGTACATTCTCACAGCGGATATCGGGACAACGGCACTGAAGGCCACCGTATATGGTGTGGACGGGAAGCTGGCGGCCTCCTGCACGCGGGAATATCTCTTTGAAACACCTGCTCCGGGCCAGGAAGAGATGGCTGCGGAGGTTTATACGGAGACGTTCGCGGCCGCGGTCCGCGAGGTGACCGCAGGCGCCGGCATCAGCGCGGAAAAAATCGGCGTCATCGGATTCTCCACACAGGGGGAGACGATGCTCCTGCTCGACGAAGAGGGACGACCGCTGCGCAGGGCGATCCTGTGGTGTGACAGCCGGGCGACAGCGGAGGCCGGTGAGATCGTCCGGCATTTCGGCGCGGCGCGGATCCGGGCGCGGACAGGCCAGGTGGGCGAGGACGCGATCTGGCCCGGCGCAAAGCTGTTGTGGGTCAAAAAGCACGAGCCGGGGACTTTTGAAAAAATCAGGAAGATCGTCCAGCTCGAAGGCTGGTTTTCCCTGCTCCTCACGGGAGAAGCCTTCGGGGAGGATTCCATTCTGGGTTCGTCCATCTATTATGACATCCGGGAGAGAGAATACTGGCCGGAAATGCTCGCGTATCTGGGCATCACGGAGCAGCAGCTCCCGCAGATCGCGCTTCCGGGGGAGATCGTCGGCAGGGTGACCCGGGAAGCCGCCGCGCGCTTCGGCCTGGCGGCAGGAACACCGGTCTCCATCGGCGGGATCGACCTTTCCTGCGGCGGGATCGGGGTCGGAAATATCCGGCCGGGGAGTTTCTCGGATGTGACGGGGTCTTCTTTGTGCACGATGGCGCTGACCGAGGAAATGATCCTCGATCCCCGGGGGCAGATGCCCTGCTACTGCAGCGCCGTGCCCGGACTCTACATGATCCACGCCTACGCTTCGGGCGGCATCGGTCTGCGCTGGTTCCGGGATGTGTTTTTCGGGGAAACTTTCGCGGGAATCCCTTGGAACAACCCCTTCACTGAGAAAAACAGTGTTTCGCCGGATGCCGGTGCCGCGGGCAAGATCCCTTCCCGGAATACTTGTCAGAATTCTCCGGAAACCGGAGCGGAAGCCGAACCGGGAATGCCCTCCGGCTTCAATGCCTTTGATTATATGGATGAACTCGCGGCGGACTGTCCGCCCGGCGCGGAGGGGCTCATTGCCCTGCCGCATTTTATCGGTTCCGGTCCGCCTGACCTGTGCCCGGAGATGAATGCCACGCTGGTCGGCCTGTCGACTGCCCACGGACAGAAACATATCGTTCGCGCCATCATGGAAGGCGTCGCGATGAACCTGTGCCGCATCCTCGAGGCAACCGAAGCTCTGGGACTGGCTGCCGACCGCATCGTCTGCCTCGGAGGCGGCGCGAAAAGTCCCGTCTGGTGTCAGATAAAAGCGGACGCTTCGGGAAAGCCGGTGATCACCACGGACGGATATGAGAACGCGGGCTGCATGGGCGCGGCCATGCTCGCCGGTACCGCGGCCGGCCTGTTTCCGAGCCTGGAGGACGCCGCGGCGCGGTTTGTGCATGAGGACAGGGAGTATCTGCCGGATCAGAAAAACGCGGCGGTGTATGAGACGCTGCTTGGCCGCTACCGCGCGCTGATGCAGGCGCTGATGCCGATCATGCGGTAAATGCGGGTTTGTTGAAGATAGGGAAGTACGATACATGGAAAAAACGCGCGAAAACACCGGTGCGGCCCGCGGGCCCGCGCTGGAGTTGAAGAATATCACCAAACTGTATTCCGGAACCGTGGCGCTGCGGGAGGTGAGTCTGTCCGTGGAGCGCGGACAGGTACACGGCCTGATCGGAAAAAACGGCGCGGGAAAATCCACCCTGGTGGGCGTCATGTCCGGGCTCGTGGAGCCGTCGAGCGGCGAGATCCTGGTGGACGGCGAACACTTCCGCGCACTCACGCCGGCGGTCGCAAAGAGGCACAGAATCTCGATTATCACACAGGAGCCGCAGGTCATTGAGGAGTCGACGGTCGCGGAAAATCTCTTTTTTCCGCATTATCTGGACGGAAAAGGAATTATTGACTGGAGGGAGCTGTCCAGAAGGGCGGGTGAGATCCTCCGGGAAGCCGGGCTTGTGATGGATCCGGCCCTGCAGGTGCGCGACCTGTCTGTCAGCGAGCGGCAGCTTCTTCTGGTGATCAAAGCATGTTTTGTAGAGAACGGCGAGCTCATTATCATGGATGAAGTCTCGGCGTCCCTTTCCAGGAGAGACCAGGGCATCCTGTATGAAATTATCAGGAAACTGACCCGTGAGGGGAAAACCGTGATTTTCATCTCACACCATACGAAGGAGCTTCTGCAGGTCTGCGATGTGGTCACGGTGATCCGCGACGGGAGCGCCGTGGGGAGCGTCCGGCGGGAAGACCTCGACCTTAAAAAGCTTGCGGCGCTCATTGTCGGAAATGAGAGTTACGAGGCGCGGCAGGGAGAGGACCTGTCCCGGTATGTGACAGACGAGGAGCTTTTCTCCCTGAACGGGTTTACGAGCTACGGGAAGTTCCGGGGGGTGAGCCTCACGCTGCACAAGGGGGAGATCGTAGGTCTGGCCGGGCTGCGCGGGAGCGGGCGCACAGAGCTGTTCCGGAGCATTATCGGCGCGGACCCCTATGACAGCGGAACCATGACGCTCTGCGGCCGCGAGGTCCGTTACAAGTCCCCGGCGGAGGCCGCGCGGGACGGAGTGGTCTATCTGACGGAGGAACGGGAGGCGGAGGGGGTGATCCCCATTGCCTCGGTGCGGCACAATCTGACCATGAGCGTCCTCCCGAAGCTCTCCCGTTTCGGGATTCTGCATGCGGCGAAGGAGAGGGTAACAGCCGGCAGAAGCATCAAAAAGCTGGAGATCAAGGTCGCGTCCCAGACGCAGGAGGTGCAGCAGCTCTCCGGCGGCAACAAGCAGAAGGTCCTGGTCGGGCGCGTCATGGAACAGAAGCCGAGAGTGTGCCTGCTGGACGAGCCCACCCGCGGGGTGGACATTGAGGCGAAGGACAGCATTCTCCACAGCGTCAATCACGGGTTCCGGGACGATGCCTGCGCGATCATCACATCTCCGGGCGTGGATGATCTGATGAAGATCTGTGACCGCATCCTCATCCTGTATGAGGGCAGGATCACGGAGGAATTTTCCAGAGAGGAATATTCCGAGGAGGCGATTTTCCGCGCCATGCAGGGCGAACGGATTCACGAAGGGGAATACACGGGAGAAAGGAAGGCGGTATAAAAATGCGACGCACCACAAAAATACAGCTGATGCTGTTGGATAACCTGGTCTGGGTCATGGTGGCGGTGTTTTTCCTGCTCAACTCCGTCTTTACGCCGTCTTTTCTCAGCTCCAGAAATCTTCTGAACATTCTGTTCCAGTCCGCGACGCTGGGCCTGATGGTGCTCGGACAGGGCATTGTCATGATGGTCGGCGAGCTGGATCTGTCCATGGAGGCGACGCTGGCGTTCGCCCCCGGCCTGGCGATCCTGCTGGGAAACGCGCACGGGCTGCCGGCGCCGGTCTGCATTCTCCTGACGCTGGCGATCGGAATTGCCGTGGGGTGGTTTAACGGGTTCTGTCTGGTGAAGCTCTCTACGAACTCTTTCCTTTTGACAATGTCGACCCAGATCGTGATGCGCGGGCTCGTCCTTTTCCTTGTGCCTTTTTCCCTCGCGAAGCTGGATCCGGTGTATACCTTCCTGGGACGCGGCCGGATCGGCTCCCTGAAGATCGCGGTTCTGGCGCTGCTGTTGATTTACGCGGCGTTTGAGTTTCTTTTCCGCAAGACGACGGCGGGCCGGCGGTTCCTCTTGACCGGCGGCAACCGGAGCGCGGCTTTTATTTCCGGCATCAACACGGGGCGCATTATGATCTATGCCTTTATGCTGGCCGGCTTTCTGGCCTCCGTTGCGGGACTCATCACGGCGGGACGTCAGAACGCGGTTTCCAACAACATGGGCACGGGCCTCGTCATGATGGCGTTCGCGGGCGCGATCCTCGGCGGCTGCAGTTTCAACGGCGGCATGGGCAAGCCGATCGGAATGCTGGGCGGCACGCTGCTCCTGGGAATGCTGGATAACGCCCTGACGCTCAACGGCGTCGACGTAAACCTGGTCAGCGCAACCAAGGGCGCGCTGATTTTCCTCGCGATCCTGCTCGATCACCTGCGCCACCGCCTGACGGCCTGGATCATGCACCGGGAGAACGTGCGCCGTCTTATCTCTTCATCATCGGCGAAGGGCGCCGGACACAGGCCGCAGGAGAAGCCGGCGGAGGGGGAGACGCCGGAAAAAGCTTCCGGAGACACAGCGAAGGAGCCTTCCGGAAAGACACCAGAAGAGTAATTTCTGTACAGGTTTTGTGGGAACCGCGTCTGACGGACAGTAATCCCTGTACAGGATTGGTGGAAACTGCGTCCGGTGGACAGTAAAACTGCCATGGCAGTGTGACTGCCCCCACCGGGAAGTAAAAGCTCTTCGGATTGCTCCGTGCGGCTTAGGCCGCGCTCCCGCGATCCTGCCACCTGTATTCGCAAATCGCTCCACTCGCACTTCGTGCTTCGTGTAGCTTTTTTGCTCATACTTGTGGTTATGACCTTCTGTTCACAAACATGTATGAATAAACTACGCGCTGCTCC
>JAUNJS010000557.1 GCA_030533125.1 Eubacteriales bacterium
GCATTTCCGGCAGCACCGATGACCGGATTATTCCCGGTGCTCCCGCTGTCTGTTCCCCCCGGAAAGCTTGTGCGGCTGCCGATCCCGCCGGGGGAAACCGTACCTCTTCCGATTCCAGCGGAAACCGCGGCAGGATCGTTCGAACTCTGCCCAAAAGAGGCGGGAAGCTTTGCGGAGAGGAGAGCCCTCTTGAATTCCCCCATTGTCTGGAAGCGGTCCTCCTGATTAACAGAAAGTGCTTTTTTCAATACTCCCTCAACAGCCGGGGGGATCCTGATCCCGAAAGACGACGGGAGCTGAAGCATATCGGTATGGATCCTGTCGATCGAATCCGGAACCATTCTCCCGGTAATGATATTGTACAGGGTGGCACCGAGAGCGTACACATCTGTCCACGGTCCCTGACGTCCATGTCTGGAGTACTGCTCCGCAGGGGCGAAGCCGTGTTTAAGAACGACGGACAGGCTCTGACTCTTCTCTCCCATACTGTATCTGGCGGCGCCGAAATCAAGAAGCTTCACAGTCCCGTCTTTTGAAAGGGCAATATTATCGGGGGAGATGTCCCTGTGGATTATTCCTTCTTTGTGAACTGCTTCCAGGGCATCCATAACCGGCAGAATGATGTCAACCGCCTCCTGCCACTGCAGTATACCGCCTTTTCTGCGCACATAGTTCTTCAGACTCTCCCCGTCCACATACTCCATAACAAAGTACGCGGTTCCGTTTTCTTCGAAGAACTGATAGACTGTGACGACGTTCTGATTTCCGGCAAATTTCGAAAGCGTGGTGGCTTCCTTGAGGAAAATGCTTTTTCCGAAGGCGAAATCGTCACTGTTCTGGACGTTGTAAGCCTGTACGGACCGGGTTCCTGTCCGGGTCGCCGTGGTTCCGGGAAAATACTCCTTGATCGCAACCAGCTGTTTGTTATTGTAATCCTGCGCGACATAGGTGATGCCGAATCCACCCTGTCCAAGCACACGTCCGACGATATATTCTCCGTGCAGCACGGAGCCGCAGGGAAGTGCCTGCGGATACTTGCTGTCAGTAGTTTCAATCAGGCTGTAACCACAGTATTCACAGTGCTTGTCCTGATCTTTTCCCTCATGAAAACAGTTGTAACAGATTTTCATAAAAAACCTCCTGTGCTGGAGCGTACTTTAAACGCGGGATATGAGCAGGGCTGCGTTAAATAAACCGGACTGTAAATCCTGCGAAGCCGATTCCTATTTCATCCCCGCTTCTGAGGCGGTTGCTCGCGAACAGACGCATGCCGCCAAGATAGGTTCCTCCCTCGGAACCAAGATCTTCAATATACAGTTCTTCTCCCTGCCTGTAGATTCTTGAATGGCGGGGAGAGATGCCTTCCTGAACGAAGACGATGTCGCATTCTGCCGGATCATTTCCGATCAGAAGTTCCCTGGACACAGAGAATTCCGTTTTCTTACCGACATAGTTTCCTTCAATTTCCTCGATCCGGATGTAGATCGTTTCCCTGCTGGATGCCTGCGGGGAGGAAACGGGCGCTCCTGCTGTTTTTCCCTCGGCGCCGGCGGCTTTCTCCGTTCGTACAGAGGATTCAGAGCGGCTGAAGGAACCCGTTTTTTGTCCTGAATCAGCCCAACCCGTTTTCCTCGCACATCTTTCCGTATCCCGGGCCGAACCGGTCGGCCTTTCTTCAACCACTGACGGAAACTCATCCTCTATCTCCGGAACGTCAGGCTGAACAGGCTGATCCGATCCGGACCTCCGGCCTCTGTCGTTGTCCCCGTCCCTTCTGTGCAGCAGACCGATCAGAAGAATCAGAAGCACGAGTGCCCCGCACGCAATGCCTGCGATCAGGGGGATACTGATCCCGTCAGAATCGTCCTTCCCGTCTGAAGGATTATTCTCATTCTCTCCGTTTTTGATCACAGGTTCTGTTTCGGGAGTCGATGCCCCGGATAGTTTTCCCCCGGAAGTGTCCTTGACGGGTTCTGTGTCAGAAAGAGAGGACGTATCCCCTGCGGAAGCAGTCTGCGGGCTTCCCCCCACAGTATCCTCCTGTGTTCCCCCCTCAGGTACCTCCCCGGGTCCTTGCGCGGGGTCCGCCGCGGGCTCAGGCGT
>JAUNJS010000558.1 GCA_030533125.1 Eubacteriales bacterium
CTCCGGTTATTTATTCCGGTCAATCGGCTCCGTTTGAATAATTCCGGTCAGTTGGTTCCTCCCCGAAAAGATTCCGCGCAGGCGCCTTATTCCAACGGGACAAAAACGGCGTTATCCCATGCAGGATTGTCGGGATCGTCTGCTTTTCGCCAATAGTCACCCTTCGGGACGATTTCATACCCGCCGTCTGCCTTTCTGAGAAGGAATGGAGAGTCCAGGGTCGAATCATTCGCCTTGAGCTGTGCTGCGATGGTCACAGTCCCGTCTTCGTTTTCCTCCAGTGTATAAGAGCCGTTCAGCGCGGAATCCACACTGAGCGTCCCGTCGGGCCACATCATCAATGTCTCCGTGTCGAGAGCCCCTTCCCCGTACTTGTAAAACCAGATCTGCGTATCCGCAATCACCTCGTAAGCCTCCGCAAGGGATACGGAGTCTGTTTCCGCTTCGGGTTCTGTTCCGGTTTCTGTCTCAGCTTCCGCTTCCGTTTCCGCTTCGGGCTCTGTCCCGGTTTCTGTCTCGGCTTCCGCTTCTTTATCCGCATCGGATTCTGTTGCGGTTTCTGTTTCAGCCTCGGCATCCTCTGCGGTTTCCTTCTTTTCCTCCGGAACCGCGTCCGCCTCTTTCCCGGAATCCGTCACTGTATTTTCCGCATTTGCGGTATTGTCTGATTTGCTTCCGGCACTGCTCCCGCCGCATGCGGACAGCATGAGCGCGGCAATCACCGCGCAGCAGAGGCAGCAGATTCTCATTTTTCTTTTCATAACCATTACCTTCCATGACGCGCAGACCGGATCGCAGGGGGAAATCTGCTCATCTGATCCGTGCGCGAAGTAAAATATCGGATTCGCGTCCGAACCGCTAATGAGCGCGGGCTCTGCATCGAGCGTGTTCTCCTGACCGGGGCGCCGGATGCCGGGATCTGTCACTTAATTCAGGATCTGTCACTACATGAATTAAGTAATTTCCGGACAGTTTCTGACAATGTCGTTTTTACGGTTTACGGTTATCTGCCGGAAGCCGCAATGTAGGCCTGAACCTCATCCACAGTGGGCATGACGCAGAGGGCTCCCTTCTTGGTCGTAACCAGGGAAGCGGCGGCATTCGCGAAGGTGAGGAGCTCGTGGAGCTTCTCCTCGTCGAAGCCTTCAAGGCCGTATTTGAGGACATGATAGAGGGCGCTCGCGCAGAAGGTATCGCCCGCGCCGGTGGTCTCAATGGTGTTCGGATTCAGGAAGCCCTTCTCATACACCTGCATCCCCTTGTAGTACGCCTTGGATCCGTCGGGGCCGTAGGTCGCGAAAACGAGCGGGATCTTGTACTCGTCAATAATCATCTGAATGCCCTTGTCGAGATCCTCCTCGCCGGTCATGAAAGTGATTTCATTGTCGGAGATTTTGAGCACGTCGCACTGGGAGAGGCCCCAGCTGATCTTCTCTTTTGCCTTCTCCTCGCTGCTCCAGAGCGGAGGGCGGAGGTTCGGATCAAAGGAAATCACACAGTCGGCCTTCTTCGCGATCTTCACGGCTTCTTTCGTGGCCTTTTCGACCTCGTCGTCCGTCATGGAGAGCGTGCCGAAATGGAAGATTTTCGCGCCCTCAATCAGGGCCGCGTTCTCTTTGACTTCGTCTTTCGTCAGCATGATATCCGCGCCGGGCTTGCGGTAGAAAGAGAAATCCCTGTCGCCGTTGGGCAGCTTTTCCACGAAAGCCAGCGTCGTGTGGATCTCGTCATCCATCAGGAGGCCTGTCATATCGATGCCTTCGCCGCCTGCGCGGGTCTTTAACATGCGGCCGAACATGTCATTGCCGACTTTCCCGAGAAAAGCGGTCTTTTTTCCCGCCTTGGTCAGCATGGCCAGGACATTGCAGGGCGCGCCGCCGGGATTCGCCTCGAAAAGAGGATTTCCCTGTTCGCTTGTGCCGCTCTGAACGAAATCGATCAGAAGCTCGCCAAGTGCTGTTACATCATACTTTTTCTCAAAACCCATTTTTTCTCCGCCTTTCTGTATCAAAAAGAAATAGTAACAGTATTGCTGTCAAAAAACATCCGGTAACGCGCTGCGCGGACAGATTATTCCGGCATAATTCAGGTATTGTTCCGGTA
>JAUNJS010000559.1 GCA_030533125.1 Eubacteriales bacterium
CGCGGCAGAATACGGCTGACGGCGGATACTTTTGCAGAGCCGCAAAGCGGGGAAACTACATTCGGCCGGGCGCAGCAGACGGCATCCGGTGGGAACCGGCAGGCGCAGCAGGCAGGTCCCGGGCAGGAGCGGCAGACGGTCGCCCGGCAGGCGCAGCAGGCAGGTTCTGGCGGGGAACGACAGACGACTCCCGGCGGGGTCCAGACTACGGCGCACAGAAAAGCGCCCGCGATGCTGTTCAGCCCGGAGCGGCGGCAGGAGCTCAGGCAGCGCGCGATGATCCGGGATCTGATCACTGGCCTTGCCCGGTACCGCCGCGCCTCCGGGATCCGCAGGGACGCGGAGTCGCTCAGGGGGGAGATCTGTCCTTTTTTGGAAAACACCATGCAGGCGGTCACAATCCGGACTGGGCTGCGGTGGCTTTTTTCCGGGAGAAGGGCGAAGGAGGAGACGGTACATGCCATAGGCGCGCTTCTGGAGTTCTGCCGTTCACCGCGCTACGGGCGGATGCAGAGGTTTATCGCGCTCTACAGGGACGCCGCGGGCATGGATCCGGCGGCGGCGCAGGAGGATTTCCGGAAAAACAGCGCGGCGTATTATGCGCTGGCAGAGAAAATTGCCGGCGCGCAGATTCCGCAGGAGCTGGTATACAGCAGTATTCCCGCGCAGCTCGCGGCGCAGATCAACGCATTCGAGACGGACCTGTCCGGCTTTCACGGGGATCTGCGCGCCTACCAGGCATTCGGCGTCCGCTATATCCTCGCGCAGAAGCGGGTGCTTCTGGGCGACGAGATGGGGCTGGGAAAGACAATCCAGGCGATTGCAGCCATGACGCACCTATGGGCAGTGGATCCGTCTGCCCGTTTTCTCATCGTCTGCCCTGCTTCGGTGATGATCAACTGGTGCAGGGAGATCGCGAGATTCAGCGATATTGAACCGCACCTTGTACACGGGACTTATCTGCTGGACGCTCTCGCGGGCTGGAAGGAGCACGGCGGCGCGGCGGTGACCAATTATGAGAGCATGGGCAGGATTGTCGGGCAGATAGACAATCAGATGCGGCTCGCCCTGCTGGTGATCGACGAGGCGCACTATATCAAGAATCCGCAGGCGCAGCGGACGAAACATATTCATGCGCTGGAGGATGAATCGGAACGCATCCTGATGATGACGGGGACTCCCCTGGAGAACCGGGTGGATGAAATGTGCGAGCTGATCGGCTTTGTCCGGCCGGATCTCGTTCCCGTGATCCGCGAGAATGCCGCGATGCGCCATTTTCCGGCCTTCCGGGAGATGCTGGCGCCGGCTTATCTGCGCCGGCAGCGGGAACAGGTGCTGACGGAGCTCCCGCCGCTGACGGAGGAAGAGGAGTGGTGCGCCATGTCGCCCGAGGACAGGCTTGCCTACGGCGCGGAGGTGATGAAACACAATTTCACCGGCATGCGGCAGGTTTCTTTTTTACAGGAAAATATGAGAACCAGTTCGAAGGCGCAGCGCCTCCTGGAACTTTGCGGGGAGGCCCGGGACGAAGGCCGCAGGATTGTCATCTACTCCTATTTCCGGGAGACGATCCGCAAAGTCTCGCAGATGCTGGAAGAGGCAATGAACTGCAGCACCGCCGGATGGGAGCCGGGCGCTCCGCGGGTCCGCTGTTTTCTCGGCATAATCACCGGAAGCACTCCCGTGGCGGAGCGGCAGGACCTGATTGACCGGTTCGCGGACGCGCCGGCGGGCAGCATCCTTGTCTGCCAGGTGCAGGCGGGCGGGACAGGGCTGAATATCCAGACGGCCGGCGTGGTGATTTTCTGCGAGCCGCAGATCAAACCCTCGCTGATGCAGCAGGCGATTTCCCGGGTGTACCGCATGGGACAGCTGCAGAACGTCCTGGTTTACCATCTTTTGTGTGAAAATACAGTGGACGAGGCGGTTATGGGGATCCTCGCGGGCAAACAGGCCGAATTTGACCTGTTTGCCCATGAATCCGTCCTTGCCGATGCCGCTGACAACCTTGCGGACAAAGAGTGGATCCGGCAGGTGATCGAAGAGGAACGGAGAAAATATCTGCCTGCGGTGATCCCCGCGGAAAACGGCGGGCAGGAAG
>JAUNJS010000560.1 GCA_030533125.1 Eubacteriales bacterium
CTGTGTAAATGCCTGCGTAAACACCTGTGTATATGCCAGTGTATATGCCTGCGTAATTGCCTGTGTAAATTCCTTATGCAAGTGCCGCGAACCCTTTTTCCAGATCGGCGATAATATCATCGATATGCTCCGTGCCGATGGAAAGGCGGATGGTGTTCGGGCGGATCCCCTGGTCCAGCAGCTCCTCCTCCGAGAGCTGGGAGTGCGTGGTGGAGGCGGGGTGGATCACCAGGCTCTTGACATCCGCCACATTTGCCAGGAGAGAGAAGATCTCCAGATGGTCGATAAATGCCCACGCTTCCTTCTGGCCGCCTTTGATCTCAAAGGTAAAAATAGAAGCGCCGCCGTTCGGGAAGAATCTCTCATACAGCGCGTGATCCGGATGATCCGGCAGCGAAGGGTGGTTGACCTTTTCCACAAGGGGATGCGCCGCCAGATAGTCCACGACCTTTTTCGTGTTTTCCGCGTGCCGCTCGAGGCGCAGGGACAGTGTCTCCACGCCCTGCAGGAGCAGGAACGCGTTAAACGGAGAGATGGCCGCGCCGGTGTCGCGCAGGAGGATCGCCCGGATATAGGTGACAAAGGCAGCCGGTCCCACGGCGTCGTAGAAGGAGATGCCGTGATAGCTGGGATTCGCCTCCGCGATCTGCGGATACTTTCCTCCCGCCCTCCAGTCGAATTTTCCGGACTCGATGATGATGCCGCCCAGGGTCGTCCCGTGCCCGCCCAGGAATTTGGTCGCCGAATGGACCACGATGTCCGCGCCGTGCGCGATGGGCTGGATCAGGAAAGGCGTACCGAAGGTGTTGTCGATGACCAGCGGCAGGCCGTGCCTGTGCGCGATATCCGCAATGGCGTCGATATCCGGGATGTCGCTGTTCGGATTGCCCAGGGTCTCCAGATAGATCGCCCGCGTATTGTCCTGAATCGCCCCTTCCACCTCCTCGAGGTTGTGGGCATCCACAAAAGTCGTCGCGATCCCGTACTGCGGAAGGGTGTGGGACAGCAGGTTGAAGCTGCCGCCGTAGATCGTCTTCTGCGCCACCACATGCCCGCCGTTCGCGGCCAGGGCCTGGATCGTGTATGTGATCGCCGCCGCGCCGGAGGCCACCGCCAGGGCCGCGGTCCCGCCTTCGAGCGCCGCCACGCGCTTCTCCAGCACATCCTGCGTGGAATTCGTCAGGCGCCCGTAGATATTTCCGGGATCCGCCAGGCCGAACCTGTCCGCCGCGTGCTGACTGTTGCGGAAGACATAGGAAGTCGTCTGATAAATCGGGACCGCGCGGGCGTCCGTCGCCGGATCCGCCTGCTCCTGCCCCACGTGAATCTGCAGTGTCTCAAATCTATAATTACGCATGGAACCTTTCTCCTGTCCTTATTTCCTTATTGAACCGTTTTCAGAAAACCATGCTCCATCAGGATCTGCGGTTCTCCGGCATGGAGCCGCAGAGCATGGTTCCGCGCCGCGTATATCGACATCGACATCGCATTCGGAAATAAGCCTCGGGATTCCGGATTCTCTCAAAATTGTCTTTCATGGTACCTTTGTCTTTCCAACTGCTCTTTGTATCTGTCCGGGGAAGTGATGTTTTGCGTGTCTCCCCTTCTTTTTATCCTTGCAGAACTCTACATTCTTGCAGGATGACGGTCATACATCGGTTTAAAGTGGTTTTTAACTCTTTCTATTCGATCTATGATTTCAATCGATCTGTTGTTTCAAGCCTTCTTTTCAGGCCTCTTCTCGGGATGCTTCGTGTAATAATCCTCCAGCGCGGACTGGATCGCCTCTTCCGCGAGGACGCTGCAGTGGAGCTTGTAGGCCGGAAGCCCGTCCAGCGCCTCGCAGACCGCCTGGTTGGTGAGATTCATGGCTTCGCTGACAGGTTTGCCCTTGATCAGTTCCGTGGCCATGGAACTGGAGGCAATCGCGCTGCCGCAGCCGAAAGTCTCGAACTTCACATCCTCGACAATGTCATTTTCAATCTTCAGATACATCTTCATGATATCGCCGCATTTGGCGTTGCCGACTTCCCCGACCCCGTCCGCGTCTTCGATCACGCCCACATTGCGGGGATTCCGGAAATGATCCATTA
>JAUNJS010000191.1 GCA_030533125.1 Eubacteriales bacterium
GGAATTAAGATAAGGTGACAGCTTCTCTTTAAGTAGATGAATATCCCCACTAAGCTCTATCGATTCACTTGACTCAATAACACGGCACAGTTCGGCGAATTTCTTTTTATACCACTTTTCAAAGTCCGCATCGGATGATCTCTTCAATTCAAACCAATCACTCATGTCAAGCCATTGAATATCAGATATCGTTGCAGGCGGTTTGATACGATTCTCCGGCTCAAGAAGTACGGTCTTTATATTCGCCCCTTTCACACAGACAGCGATTTTAAGCTCGTCAAGACAAACCCCCGGGTTTCTCGTTGAGTGCTCCGATAAAAAAGCTATCACACTGGACGCTTTCATTACACCATTGAGAATATCGTCCCTCCAGTGGTCGCCCGCTTTTATTTCGCTTGTATCTATCCAGACATGGTGTCCGCGCTTCTCCAAATCCCTTTTTATACGCTCAACAAGAAGACGATTTCTGTCATGCCCGTAACTGAAGAAGAGCTCGAGCCTCCGGTCTGAAGCTGCAGACTCCGAGCCTTTGAAATACTGTTGCTCAGAAAAAGTTTCATCACAGTCCTCACAGACAAACAGCTTTCTTTTTTTGCTGAAATATATATTTTCTGATCCACAGAACGGACAGTTGTTCATGTTTATACCTCAACAGATCTCCCCTAATAATCCCATTCACAGATGTATGTATAAATGTCCTTGTATGCTTTCCCTGTCGGCGTGTAGACCTGTTTTCCGAACTTGCAGTCATTCCAGTGTCCGCTGCTCATATTTACATCCAGTTGGGCATAGTTTTCTCCGTCTCCGTCCTTATTCGGTTCCTGCTCCCCTTTGCTGTTGACACCCCAATCAAGAAATGTCGACGTATCGCCGTAGAGATAATACCATTCATCATTCGCGGTGTTATAGGTAAGGCCGAAAAACACTTCTTCATACCCCATGTCCAGCATATACTGGTACAATTCTTCATTTTCTTTGGAATCATTGATCACCGCCAGGTATCCGCCGCGCTCAATACACCTGTCGAGCGCGTCTTCCCAGCTTGTCCTTACATCTTTATAAATATAATAATGGTGATTGTTGTATTCCTTTGCCCCGGACGGAAACTCGCTGTCACTGTCACGGTCATACCTCTGGATTTCCTCGATTGTCTTCACTGTATAACAATATGTATAGTATTCATCCAGTTTGTTGAAATTCGGGTTGGGTTCCATGTGTACCCTGTAGTCTGCCGCAGGTTCCAAATCATCTCCTCCGAGATAACTTGCTGTGTAGACAGCGTCAATCGAATGGTCATCATTGATCTGAAAACTCTGTCTCTCGACCAGGACATCGGTATCTCCATATCCGATCGTCACATCCCTGCTCTGCCAGTCCACTTCGCGTATGATCGTATTGTCCCTGTCAAGAGGAGGATACTCCCCTTCGTAATCGGAGAAGAAGGCATACGCGGCATTTCCGACTACACTCTCCGGTACAACAAATCCGTCTCCTTTATTTTCCTCCGAGACCTCCTTCGCATCCGGGAAGATCAGCTCGTCCAATCCCATTTTATAATTTCCGTAGATGCCAATGGCATCCCAGAAGAAAAGGGCGTTCTCCACACTCGGGTTCCATGTTTTCAGATCGTTGTAAAGGCTGATTGTGACTTCCGCTTCGGCAATATCGTCCATTTCTTTTATGGCATTCCCGATCAGTTCATTCTCCGACTGCCCGCCGTATCTGACTGCGAGATCCTCAATTACCTTTTCATAAGCTGCTTCTTCGGAAATTGTCTCCCCGGTCGTGGTCTCTGTCGGAGCCGGAGAATCTCCGCTCTGTACTGTCAGGTCTTCTTTTTCCTGACCGGTTCCTTCCTGCGCATCCTTTTCCTGCCCCTGCCCTTCCGAGGCTCCTGTTTCCTGCTCCTGCCCTTCCGAGATTCCTGTTTCCTGCCCCTGTCCTTCTGAGCCTCCTGTTTCCTGTCCTTCCGGCTCCTTCTGATCTGCTGCCGCCGAAGGAGTCGTCCCGCCGGAGGCTGTCTCCGACGCTCTCTTACGGACAGAAGAATTATTCCATAAGGCAAAGACAAGGAACAGGGTACAGGCAACCAGGATCGCCAGGAGGAGCGCGATGAATCCGTCCGTCTGGACGAAGGGCGTTTTTTCCCCGGTATTGCCGCTGGAATTGCCTTCGGTATTGCCGCCGGTTTTCCGGCCGTCCGAAAGGCAATCCTGCAGCGCCTGCCGGAATTCCAGGGCGGTCGAATAACGATCTGCCGGATCCGGAGCGCAGGCTTTACAAATCACTTTCGCGAGTCTGAAATCCGCATAGACAGGCGGCGGCAGAGGTTCGCCGTTCAGTCTGCGTCTGTTTGCCGTCTCAACCTTGAAGTTTGAGTCTTCGAACCCGTTGTCCCCCCGCCCGTCCTCAGGTTCATAGAACGGCGGAAATCCTCCATTCATAAGATTATAGAGAACGAGTCCCAGGGAGTAGATATCCGCAGTGTTATCGTATTTTTCCCCGCGGCAGATCTCCGGAGCCGTATACACAGGCATGCCGGTTCCGGTCGCGGGCGTTTTCTGATACAGCGATTCTATTGCTCCGGAAATCCCGATATCTCCGAGCTTGAATCCTCTTTTATAGCTGTATAGAATGTTGTCGGGTTTGATATCCCGATGAAGAATTGCGTTTTGCTCACAGAAGGACAGAGCGGTACAGATATCCATCCCAAGGTAGATCGTCTTTTCCCGGGAAACTCCCCCCGTGCGCGCAAAGAAGTGCTCCATCTCTTCCAGTTCTTCCATGCGGATCAGGAAGGTGCACTTTTCCCTGTCGCGAAGGACGGCATAATCCTCGATCGAAACAATCCCCGGACTGCCTTTCAGACGCAGCATCCGTTCGATCTCTGCGCTGACATTCCAGATAAGCTCCGTCAGGGCGGGATTCTCATCCGGGCCTTCAGAGACATACTTTCCTGACCTCTCACTCCCCGGCAGGAGTCTTACCGTTGCCGTATCCTCCCCGGGATCGCCATACTTTCTGTCTTTCTTTGGCCTTTCCCCGGCAGGAGCGTACATCTGCAGGACTTTCAACGCACAGATGTCCCCGCCTTCGGGATCATCCCGTATGATCTCATAGACCGCGCCGTAGGTACCCCGGCCCAGGAGTTTTGTGATTCTCCATTCCGGCCAGACAGATGACAGGAGCTCCTGCGTATAGTTTTTTTCGTTGCCCATGGTATAGTCCTTCTCAAAAGCATGTATAAAACAGCTTGCAGGCGCGACGGCACGCGCAGTTCTATACATACGTGGTCTGTGATGCAAAATCATTGAGCTGAAGTATGTCTCTTACCTGTCAGATTGCCATATTATCTGTTAAATTATATTATAGTCTGTCAGCTCTCCGTCTTCCACGTCAGATTTAATCTTTCCTGTCCGCTTTTTTAATGTTTGAAAATGACCTCCAGGTTCTCATTTGATTCCAATGGACTTAAATCCGGACTATCGTCTTTCCAGAAATACAGTTCCCTCAGCTTTGGACATGACGTCAGGGCAGTTATGTCAGTAATATTATTCTCTCCGAGATACAGAACTTCCAGTTCACGAAGCGACGATAAAGGTGAAATGTCCGAAATATTATTGGCCCATACGCTTAGCGAAGTTAATCCTTTCAGTTTCCCCAACAGACTGATATCATTCAGGCCGTTTCCCGAAAGGTCAACATCACGAAGATTATGAAGTGACAGCACCGGAGTAAGATCACTGACGTTGTTCCATCCCAGATCAAGTCTGACCAGATTATGCATAGCCCCGACAGCTTCAATATCTGTTACTTCATTCTCCCATAAGGATAATTCTTCCAGCTGATCAAGCGCAGAAAGTGAACTAATATCGCTGATCTGATTAAAATCCAGATTCAGATATTTCAGCTCTGTCAGCCCCGACAGCGGACTTAAATCACTGATCTGGTTATTGGAAAAGTTTAATTCTGTCAACTGTGTCATCTCCGACAAAGACCCCAGATCAGATATTTCATTATTACATAGACTAATATTGCGCAGTTCCGGAAACGCTGCCAATCCGGTCAAATCATTAACCGACTCTTTTTCCTCCTCATCAGCTCCGTCATAGAACAGCGCTGTCAAATCTGCTGCGTCTTCACTCGTAATATCCCTGTCTCCTATACCCAATTCATCCTGAATTGCCTTCTTCAACACAGGATCCGGAATATTGATAATCTCCGGAGACGAAGCCTGATGTGTCTCCTCCTCTTCTCCGGAATCCTCGCGTTCCCCTGCGGAGATCTGCTCATCCGCATCCTGCGGCGTCTCATCCGCTTCTTCTTCGGAATCCTCGCTTTCCCCAGCTGAGATCTGCTCATCCGCACCCTGCGGCGTCTCCTCTGATTCTTCGTTTTTCTCAATGCTTTCTGCCGCAATCCCTGCTCCGCCTGACGCAGGTTCCTCCTCCACAGCCGTCTTTTTTCTGCCGCTTATCATGAAAACTAACAGCACACAGCAAATTACCGCCACAGCAGCAAGCAGGAAGACAGGAACATAACTTTTTTTATCCGCTATTCCGCGATGCTCTGCATATAAATCTGCCTGTTCGCTGTCTTCCTGCGCGGCAAAAGGGTAGGAAGGATCCAGGTGCCCCTGAGATTTCTTCTTCGGATATGTATTTCTTTTTTCTTCGTCATGACCCGGCATATTGTTATCTCCACTCAAGCATGTTTTTCGCATGTAAACCGACATACCGTGCTGCCCGGCGCTTATTTTTCTCTGCTTTCGAATCTGTCGAACTGCAGTAAATACGGTTCATAACCCGGCATCCCGATGATTGCCTGACCGATTCCCAGATTCGATACATCCCAGTCTTCCACCACGTTGGCTTCTCTCTGCTCCTCCACCATTCCGCGGTTCTGTATGATGGGAACATATGCCTCGAGCTTTCGGTTCTTACCGAACTGATCCTTGATATATTCCCTGGATTTCGAATCATTTACACGGAAATTGAACGAAGTCAAAAAGCCGGACATGATACTCCTCGCGCGGTATTCTCCATAGTTTTCAAAGATCTGCTCCACATTCTGGATTCCGATCATAAATTTAATCCCGAGGCTGCGTCCGAAGTTTACAGCGTCATCGACATGCTGAAGATTCGGAAGAAGGCGGAATTCATCTGTGATGAAAAACACATTTCCCTCCGTCCGCGACCTTCCGAGCGCCTGTTTGATCGCCATATCGAACATAAGGCTGTAGATCGGCTTGAGCATTTCTCCAAGGCTGAGATCATATTCAATAAAAATCTTTCTTCCCTGCTTTTCATTCACCAGCAGGCTGAGCCCGAGATCGCCCGTTTTCGCGAAATTGCCCACAAAGATATTTCTTATCACCTGCTGCAGCTCTGACAGGACGCCCTGCGTCTGCGCGGAATCATCGTCCTGTATATAGCTTGTCATCGCGCGAAGATCCGGATATCCCTGAATCATTTCCCGGATTTCCCGGGAAGTGCTGGAATTGATGTAATCTACCAGGTTTTCATTCGTCTGTTCCTCAAGCGGGACTTTCCTTCTGAAATGCAGCATACACGCCATAAAAACATCCTTGGCGGCATTTGGAAAAAATATCTGATTCGTTTTTTTGCAGGCATCCGCAAACAGGCTTTTGGAGATTTCCAGAATACTCTCATATTCAAAATCTTCATTGATCTCATTGAATATATTCCAGTAATTGGTATTGCCGTCAGGGCCGCAGGCCTGGTCGTCGTTGCTGATCACCACATCTCCCGGACGGTAAAACTCCTTCAGAAAATCCCCCTTTGTATCAAAAATGACCATAATGTCATCCTGCGTCAGAGAATACTGAAGCTGATCAATCATCTGGAAAAACGCATTTGTTTTTCCGGTTCCGATTCCGCCCAGCAAAAGAATATGTTTGCTGAGGAGGTCACCGGTGACCGGTACACTGACAGCCCTCCCTTCTCCGTCTTTTCCCCTGAGATATAAAGCGGGCTTTCCTTTTATTACCGGAACGTCGTACTTAAGGGCATCTCCGTAAATCACTTCACTGTTTCTTTTTCTTACAGAAGCGGATGTGTCCGGGATACTTGAGGCAGCACCGGGCATCAGGCGGCGGTCTCTTCTGGGCTGCATATTCTGTTGATCATTTTGGCCATTTGCATGCTGTACAGACTGCTGTCCCGGAAAAGGCGTCCTGCTCCCCGGCTCACGACCGGGAAAACCCTGCGGTTGACTGAATGGCTGTCCGTACCCTCTCCCCGCAAACTGATCCTGCTGGCTTCTTCCGTCAATTGATCTGTCTCTGACCCGCGTTCTCTGCTCCGAATGATTCATGAACGTCTTATTCTCTTCCATACTGCCACCTCACATCCCGGAAGTATTCCCCGGATCCTATCTGCCTCTTCCGCCTGAGCTCTTGCCGCCGCCTGAACTCT
>JAUNJS010000561.1 GCA_030533125.1 Eubacteriales bacterium
GGTCAAACAGATACAAGCCTCGCAATTTGGCGAAATCCGATGACAGCCATATCACTGTGAGTTTTGTACCGGTTTTTACTAAAAACTACTTTCCTTCGTGAATGACTCTCGGCTTTTTCGGGCGACCACGGCGCTTGGGTTCCTTCTTCTGGGAAATATAATCTGGAGAGCACCCGGCGGGGACTGCAAACCCAAACGCTTCGCAGATATCAATTTGGTCACCAACAAACGGAGCAATCCGCTTTGTTCTTCCGGTATGTTCAATCATGCGGATCGGACGCATCTCGTCAATCACAGCCAAGGATGAATCAAAAAACTTCTTCAGCTTTGTAGATTTCCAGATGTGCTTCATATAGGAACTGAGAATCAGCGCAACAAACAGTATGAGAAGGCGTCCCTGTTTTCCTTCTTCAGACCAGTTTTGCTGCTTGTCGAACCCCATTTGTCCTTTCATCTGGTGAAAGTACTTCTCCTGTTCATCCCGCAGCGCATAATGCTCAAATGTTTCCATTGCGGTCAGATCCAGCTTGTGGGTAACCAGTGAGAAAAAACCAGAATATTTCTTTGCTCTCTGAGTTTTCTTAGTGTTTTCCGTAAAGGATAGAATTCTTCTTGTATCCGGTGCATAGGAGATGTCGAAGTAGGAGTATATCCTTTTCAGTGTCGCGTCATCGTCACAGATCGCCTTCTCCGCAACCATCTGTTCAAGTGCGGTCCGCTGAGACTTCAAATCGGCGTCAAGATTAACCAGTTCCTCGCTGCGGCGTACCGGATCCAGATAGAGATTGACCTTTAGGCGATCGGACTTTTGAGTGCTTTTTCCCTTGCTCTTTACCTCGTAGTCCACATCGTACTGGTGGTAATAGATCAGGGATTCCGGATCCACCTCCATTTCCTCAGGCCGGGCCATATCATCGAAATCCTCAAATGCACCAATGATACCGGAAACCAGTTGTTGCTCAACCTTTGTGCACATAATCATGGGCTGCTGTCTGAGAATGTAGGTTTCCAGATTGCGGATCGTTTCATATCCGCGGTCTGTCATCAGGATAATGTCCTTGAAGCCGGCGTGCTGGAGATCAGTCAGGATCGTCTGCAGACCTCTGGAATCAGGAGTATTGCCGGGGAATGAGCGATAATAGACCGGCATATGCTCCGTCAGGGTATATGCTACTACTTCCACAGTTTGCTTCAGCGGCAGATGGTCTTTGTTCTTTCCCCAATGGATATCTGCAAGGGAATGTCCATATGCGGACCTGGAAGTGGAATCCACCGCGAGTATTGCATTCTTCCCTAACCGAGCGGCCCGAAGCCGGAACAGATCCATTCTGTGCTGTTCCGTAATGGATTGAGAAAGCCTGGTGATGTAATCGGATGTCATCTCCCTGTTGGAAGGAAATCGATAAACCCGCTGAAATCGCTGCAGGCGGTTGTAGGAAGCACCGTTGGACAAACACGGATACATGGCAAGCGTCAGGATATCGTCCACAATCTCAGCGTTGTTGTCAAAGACTTCCATCAAATCTTTCCGGATTTCCGTCTTCTCGGCAATCTGCTCCAGAAGCCATACTGCGCCATACAGCCGGTTCTGGTCAGCGCCGTCATATGCCGGCCGACCCTGTTTCCTGGCTCCGGATAGTTTACTCAGCTCGGATAGATCCCAATCTTCCGGGAAGATGAGTTTCGCACGTTCAGCAGGAGATGCAAGAATGTATTCTGTCCCTGGAATGAATTTCATGTTTTCATCCAGACGACCCCAATGAATATGACGATATGATTTCTTTCCGCTATCGCCTACGGATGATGGCTGAGTGCTGGCATACTGATAATTTCCCACTTTGTGGATGGAAACATGATACCCGCTATCCGGTTTCGGAGGTCTGCCCATTGCCATGCTGATCCCTCACTTTCTAGTAAATATTATACTAGAAAGTCGAAGGGTAATCAAGAGGCAAATGCGTTGAAATCATCGGATTTCGAAGATTTCACGGACATTTTAGTAAAATGTACTGCAAAACTCACGATGAGAAAAGTATAATTTATCCGACTATTTGCTAAAATTATCTATCTTATTTGAA
>JAUNJS010000192.1 GCA_030533125.1 Eubacteriales bacterium
GAATCGATTCTGAATCGTTTTTTCTTCCGTGCGGCATGATCATTTTTCTCTGTTCAGCATACATTTACGGGATTGCGGTTATGGTTATTGCGGGATCTTATTATTTCATTACGACATCCTTGAAGCACATGGAACTCCAGCCTGCCCAGTAGGGCGTGAAGCTCTCTGTGCGTTCTCCCAGCACATACAGGTGGTTTGTGGAAAAAAGGGGCACCCAGACAGCCTCGTCCTGAACCAGGATCTTCTCAAGCGCCGCGTATTCCGCCAGTCTCTTGTCCTCGTCCTGGATCTTTCTGGCCGCGGCGATGCGGCTGATCACTTTTTCATCGGCGTAATTTCCGGAGCGGGCGCGGGTCTTTTCCCGGCTCCCGAAAAAGGTGTAGATAAAATTGTCGGGGTCGTTGTAATCGGCGGTCCAGGATCCGGTGTAGGCCATGAGTTTCCCCGCCCTCCGCAGGTACATGCGGCTTTCGTCGTCATAGCTGACGATCGAGACTTCCAAACCTACGGCCTGGAGGTCCTCCCGGATCAGTTCCAGAACGGTCAGGTTCCGGGTGCTGCTCTGGGAGTTCGCCGCGAGTTCAATGCGGCCGTTTTTTGCCTCCCCGGCTTCCTCGAGGAGCTTCTTCGCGCCCTCCGGATCATAGGAAAGCCATCCCTGGTTCTCTTCGCTGAAGCCGATGAGCCCCCGTGGATAGATGCCGTCCGGCAGGCTCCCCTCCCCGTCGTAGACTGTGTCCAGGATTCTCTGCCGGTCAATGGCCATCTGGACTGCTTTCCGGACCCGTAGATCGTTCAGCGGATGGGTGTCCAGGTTCAGCATCAGATAGTTGATGTCCACACAGCCCCTGGAGAGCAGGCGGTCTTTCCATTCCGCGGACTTGTATACGTTTTTCAGTGTGTCCGGATGAATATTGCTGCAGTCCAGGAGATCCAGGCCGCCCTCCCGGAAGGTCCGGTCCATGAGCGCCGGCGGCAGGATCCGCAATTCCACTTTTTTAACCGAAAGGCTTTTGTCCCTGTAGTACGGGTTCAGCTCCATCCGGACCTGCTCCCTGGAGATTTCCGTCACCATGTAGGGACCGGAGCCGATCGTCTTCTCCGGAACGTGCCCGAAATCATCCCCGGCTTCCCGGACGCATTTTTCACTCATGATACTGCAGGAAGGTGTCGCCAGCTGGTAGATGTATCCGGCAAAGGGCCTGGACAGCGTGATTGTCAGATGCGTGTCGTCCTGGACCTTGATCCCCTTCAGCGTATCCGTTTTTCCGGAGATCACGTCCTCCGCCCCCAGGATCGCGTCCGCGAAATCCTTCTGGACGCTGTCCTCCAGCGCCAGCATGCGGGTAAAGCTGAAGGCCACATCGGAAGCTCTCACCGGCGTTCCGTCCGAGAAAAACGCGTCGTCCCGCAGCGTAAAGCTGTAGGTCAGGCCGTCCTTCGAAATGGAGTATTCCTTCGCCAGCCCCTCTGTCAGTTCCGTTGTGCCGTCGTCATTGAGACGGATGTCAAAAAGGCGCTCGTAGAGATTGAGCGGTACCATATAGCTGTCAGAGCTCCTGTACACATCCAGCGTCTGCGGAGCTTCCGTGATGCCGATCCTGAACAGGCCCTCTTCGATCCGCGCGGCACCGTCTCCGGCAGACCGGTCCGCGGCATTTCCTTCGGCCTGCTCCGCTCCCGCGGCGTTGTTTTTACCGGACTGCTCCGCTCCTCCGGCGTTGTTTGTATCTGCCTGCTCCGCCGCGGTTTCCGCCCCGTTACCCTGATCTGCCGTCCCGGCTGTCCCTGTGCATCCGGACAGAACCAGCAGCAGGGCCAGAACCGGCAGCATCCATTTCATTTTTCGCATTCTATTTTTCCTCATCTCTAAGCTTTCCCCGTCTCAAAACGCTCTTTGCGGAGAGCGGGACTGCTTTCCGCCGGTTCTTCCGGTTTTCCCGGTTCTTCCGCATATCGCAGGATCCGGCGGTAATTCATCCCGGTTTTCCGGAAGCGGCGCCGCCGGGCGCGGCGGAAAACTGATTTCCATGTGTCCGGCTGTTCTGTGCAGCCGTCTGTCGGAAGCGGCGCCGCCGGGCGCGGCGGAAACCCTTTCAGTTTCTGCGCATCCGCCCGCGGTTTTCCCGCGTTTTTTTCACCTGTTCGGAATAATGGGCACTCCTTTAACGATCCCCTTCGATCTGCTATAATCCATAATAAAAATATAATAAAAATGAATCGTCTGCAAGTTGCGGACGTTCTCCGAAACTGTACAACATTGTCTGTTTTTGCATTTTTTCCAAAAACGAGCAGCGCCGGGTTCCGCGCTGCGCACGTAAGGAACGTAATTTAAAGAATAAGATCCCCTTTTTTTCATTTTCGCGAAGATCCGCGGGCAGGAGAATTATCTATGATCAAATCATCCAGGCTGGAGACCAGCAGCACCTATATCGCCGGCGATGAGCTGATGAGGACCGTCAACATCGCCATGACACTCGAAAAGCCCCTTCTGGTCAAGGGCGAGCCCGGCACCGGTAAGACCATGCTGGCGCATGCCATCGCCGACGCGCTGGGGAAAAAGCTTCTCATCTGGAACATCAAGTCGACCACAAAGGCGCAGGACGGGCTGTATACCTACGACGTGGTCCAGCGTCTGTATGACAGCCAGTTTGGTGGGCAGGTGGAGGATGTCAGCCAGTACATTCATTTCGGAAGGCTGGGGGAGGCATTTCTGTCCGACGAGCAGGTCGTGCTTCTGATCGACGAAATCGACAAGGCGGATCTGGAATTTCCCAATGACCTTCTATGGGAAATGGATCAGATGGAGTTTTATGTGCAGGAGACGAAGCAGACCATCCGGGCAAAACACAGGCCCGTCGTGATCATCACCTCCAACGCGGAAAAGGAGCTGCCGGACGCGTTCCTGCGGCGCTGCATTTTCCATTACATCGAGTTTCCGGGGCTGGAGCAGATGCGCCGGATCGTGCACGCGCATTTTGACAGGATCGACGAGGAGCTCCTGGAGCAGGCAATCGCGACCTTTTACAACATCCGGCGTCTTGACGGCCTGGCCAAAAAGCCCAGCACTTCGGAGCTGATCGACTGGCTTCGGGCGCTGACCGCGGACGGCGCGGACCCGGCCTCCATCCAGAAGAGTCTGCCCTATCTGGGCGTCCTGATCAAAAAGGACAAGGATTACGCCGCCGTGAGGCAGAAACTGTGAAAACGCGCCGCGGCTCGGGGCATAGGGTTTAATAACCGCGCCGGCGTCCTGCGGCATGGAGCGGAAGGCTGAAAAGGCGCGATGACACGCCGCGGCACGGGGCGGAAGGTTTAGAAAGGAATTGTTGTAGCGTCCAATGTTTATCGATTTTTTTTATTTCCTGCGGAATCAGGGGCTCAAGGTCTCGCTCGGGGAATGGCTCGTTCTGCTCGAGGGAATGGAAAAGGGGCTGCACGGGTCCACGCTGGAGGGCTTCTATCATCTGTGCCGGGCAGTCCTTTTAAAGGATGAATCCGAATATGACCTGTTTGAACAGGCCTTCAGCGCGTATTTTGCGGATCTGCTGCGGAAACCGGACACGGGGCCAGACAGGGCAGAGGATCTGCTGCCGGAAAATCTGGCCGGGCTTCTGCGGAAGATCGATCCGGAGTTTTCGGCCGATTCGCTGCGCCGCGACCAGGCTTTTTTGAACGAAGGCGTGGGGGGAACCGCCGGAAAGGGCAGGAACGCGCCCGGGCCGGGATCCGGCTCAAGCGGCGGGCGGACCTCGATCTTCGCGCCGGGGAGCCGGAAATTCCGGGATTTCCGCAAGGACAACACCCTTGACACGCGCCAGTTCCAGATGGCTTTCCGCATCCTGCGCAATCTCTCCACACAGCTGGAGACGAGCGAGCAGGAGTTTGACATTGACCGGACGATCGACGAGACCTGTCATAAGGGCGGTTTTCTGAGTATTCAGTACCGGAAGCCGCGCAGGAACACCCTGCGGGTCATTCTCCTGATCGACAGCGGCGGCTCCATGAGCGTCTTCGCGCGGCTGTGCTCCGAGCTTTTTCAGGCCGCCTCCGCCTCCCGCCACCTCAAAGAGCTGCGCACCTACTATTTCCACAACGTGGTATACTCTCTTCTGTTTAACGATCCCACCCTTGAACTGCGGGACGGAAATTACATCTCCGTCGACCATCTCATGAATGAGTGCGACGGGAAATACCGCGTGATTTTCGTCGGCGACGCGGAGATGCACCCCTACGAACTGGAGGGCACCGAATACAATTTTTACGACAAAAAAGAGGGCCTGCCCGGCTCGCAGACCCTCCGCCTGATGAAGCGGCATTTTCCGCATATGATCTGGTTAAACCCCATTCCGATGCACGTCACCACGGATTCCGCCGAAGACACCCACCGCGCCATCGCGAACATCGTGGACATGTACGACCTCACGCTTGACGGACTTGAGCGAGGCTTCCGCTTTCTTTTGTCCGGGAAGAAATGAGTTTAAGCCCTCACGAAGCTGTAAGCCGTCAAGAATCTGTAAGCCCTCACGGTCAGTGATGAACCTGACTGTGAGGGCTCTTTTTTTATAAATCGTTGTTATTCAGGTCAAGTGTTTTACTTCTTCCGGAGCAGCAGGAGAAGGATAACTGCCAGTGACGCCGCCAGAAGGCTTGCGTACAGGGCAATGGGGGTATCGTCTCCGGTATCCGCGCCGCGGTTCTGAGTCGGGGTTTTTTTGCGCGTCGGAGTCTTCTCGATCCTGGTATTTGTGATGGTGACGGTCTGAGACGGGGTATCCGGTGTTAATGTCACGTGCCCGTTCTTCACCGTATATTTGTAGGCAAAGCCGCTTCCCAGTTTTTTCCCGTCCTGATCGACCTCCGTCACATACAGATGGCAGGTACCCTTTTCAGAGGCAGTCACCTCCACGGTCCGGGAAGCCTCTGAGCCTCCGGCCGGATCCAGTTTCACGATCCAGGACTTCACTGCCTCAGAAGGAATGGTGCAGGCTTCATCGCTGAAAATCCCGGCATAGAACACCTGCTTTGTCTTCAGAGGGGCTCCGCTGCCCTTCAAGACTTTCTTGTTAATGATCAGCCGGAGCTTTGCGTTTTCTCCGGACTTCTTGTTGGTGATGGTCGTAATAGTCCCTTTTGTGGAAGTCCCGGCGAGTGTATAACCCTCGGGAAGCTCGCCCTCCTCCCAGGTATACGTAATCTCTTCTCCGTTCTCATACTTCGGAAGATTCTCGACCGTCGCTTCCCACTTGTTCCCCTCATTCAGGGTGACTTTCATGCCATTACTCAAAGTAACGGTCAGATTTTCGGGACGAAGTTTCTCCCGGTTCTCCTCATCATCCCACACTTTCTTCACCGTTGCCTTTGTGTAAATCCTGGAGTTGGTAAATTCGGCAACTGACGGTTTTTCGCTGATCGTACCCGTGTCTCCGGTCTTCCCGGTCTCGAAATCCGCATTTTCCTCCTCAGACACGGTATACGCAATGCCTTTCGGCAGGCCAACTGCCACCGCGCTTTCACCGTCTTTCAGGCTGAAGGAAGCGATTCCGTCTGTAAAGTGCATACTGCCATACGTTCCATTGATCGTTGTGTCGGAAAGCGTCACTGTGAAGGCGAAAGTCCGGTCTTTATCCGAGCCAACATTTGAGATGACTTTCTTCCTGACCTCAAGTTCTGCAAGTTCCCTGTTGTTCGTGAATTCCGCCGTCGGGATGCTGGCGGTGTTGTTCGCTGTGACCGTCACGGTCTGCTCCGCCGATCCGGAAACAGTCATCCCTTCCGGGTTGTTCTCCGTATCTTCAGTCACGGTGTAGTCGTCCGGGATCAGGTTGTCCACCCGGGCCTCGTTGGACGCGCCGTTTGTGATCGTGATCTGCACGTCGTTCACGGTCTGTCCCTTTGTCCCGGTGATATGGAACGTATAGGTGCCGTCGGCAAGGTCTCCTGTCGTCGTCTCTCCGTTCACAAGCACGTTCTTTTTGATCTTCAGGCTGCCGCTTTCGACCTTGCTGTTGACAAACGCCGCCTCGGGGCTGCTGTCCTTCCTGATCCGGCCTTCTGCATTGGTGGATGTCGTTACGAAGCTGTCGCTGTTGGCCTCTTCCTCGACGACTGTGTAGCCTACTGTGGCGGGCAGGCCTTCTGCCGACCTGGATTCGCCGTCCTTCAGGGTGAACTCCGCGACGCCGTCCGTGAATTCCATCTCGCCATAGGTGCCGTTGATACTGTCGTCATCCAGAGTCACCGTAAAATGGAACTCTTTGTTCTTGTCGGATTCTGTGCCGCTCTCAACGCTCTTGCTGACGCTGAAGCCGCCGGTCTCCCTGGTGTTGGTGAAGTCTGCTTTGGATGTCTCGGTGCCGATGGTCCCGGTATCGCCGGTGCTCTCAGTCACGAAGCCGGTGACGGCCGCCTCTGTTACGGTGTAGCCG
>JAUNJS010000193.1:0-1857 GCA_030533125.1 Eubacteriales bacterium
AGGGAGGTATCAACATGAAAAGCCGCAATAAACGACTGCTCAGGGCAGAGGTTGTTCTGCTGATTCTTTTTTCCGCACTTATATTGTGCTCGCTGATTTTTGATGACGGGGAAGAGCTCAACCGGAGCGCGGGAGCGGGGTGGACGAATGCCGATGATCTGGCCCATGCGAAGTTTGCGATTCTGACCGGCTCGGCTTACGACCCCGTCATACGGGAGCGGTTTCCGGAAGCTGAAAGGGTGTATGTCTACACATGGTCGGACGAGACTATGCTGGTCACGCTCGGGAAAGCGGACGCGCTCATCCGGGAAAAATCCAGTATCAGCAGTATGCAGGAGGAGTTTCCGGATCTGGTGCCGATGAAGGAGCCGGTCTGCGAGCTGGTCGCGCGCTGGATTACGCCCAAAACAGAAAAAGGGCGGAAGATCAGCCGGGAAGTGGACAGTTTTATCGCGGATCTTCAAAAAGATGATCCGGAAATCCTCAGAAGGATCTATGAAAAATGGGAAAACCCCGAGATGGCGCCGGACCATGTGGATCAGTATCCCATGACGGGGGAATATCAGGGAAAGATCAAGATCGTTTCCTGTCTTGACTGGCAGCCGGTCTGTTATCAGAACGGCAGCAATGCCTGCGGCTATGACATGGAGCTGGTGGCGCGCTTCTGCGCCTGGGCCGGCTATGAGCCTGTCTATGAATTTGTGGATATTCAGAGTGCGCTGGCGGGTTTTGAAGCCGGTAAATACGATCTGTTTGCCTACGGATCGGAGTATACGGAGGAAGCTGCCGAGAAATATTATTTTACCGTTCCGATTCTGGAGGAACCGGTCTATCCCGTCGTCCGATGGGACAATTACGCGTTTGCGGAAGGACCGGCGAAGGAAGCTTCCAACAAAACGGGCATCGGCAGACTCCTGGACCGTCTGTGGTCAAGCATAGAGAAAAATTTCATTCGCGAGGACCGGTGGAAGATGATTCTCTCCGGATTAAAGGTCACCGTCCTTCTGTCTGTCTTTTCGGCTGTTCTCGGCACCGTCCTCGGCGCGCTCATCTGCGCCATGCGTATGAGCCCCCGTGTATATCCGGAGGCATTCGCACGCATTTACATCAAGGTTCTGCAGGGCACGCCCATCGTCATGCTCCTGATGATCCTGTATTATATCGTTTTCGGAAAATCAAACCTTTCCGCTTTCTGGGTCTGCGTACTCGGATTTTCCCTGGATTTCTCCGCCTATGCCTCGGAAATTTTCCGCAGCAATATTGAAGCTGTCCCCCCGGGGCAGTTCCGGGCGGCGAAGGCACTCGGCTTTAAACCGGTTCACGCATTTACCCGCGTGGTCCTGCCCCAGGCCATGATCCATATCGTCCCGGTCTACATGGGCCAGCTCATCTCGACCGTCAAACTGACCAGCGTGGCGGGATACATTTCCGTAGAGGACCTGACAAGGGTTTCAGACATCATCCGGAGCCGCACCTACGAAGCCTTTTTCCCTCTCATTTTCACTGCCGTGATCTATTTCCTCGTGGCAAGCCTTCTGACGTCTGTGCTTAAACTGCTCGAAAAGAGGATCGACCCCATGCAGCGTCCCCGCAGGGTAAAGGGCGTAGTTGCACGCGATTCGGGAGAGAACCGGCAGCACCCAGAGCCGCAGCCTGCGCCGGAGCAGTAAAGCGGCAAAAGGCTGCGCGAAAAAAGCAGCGCGGGCGAGGCCCGCTGAAGAACCCCGGGCCGCAGCCTGCGCCGGAGCAGTAGAGGAGAGAGGTGTGCTCCACCGCATTCTGTGGTTGCACGGTATGTCGGGTTACACGCGAAAAACATGCGTGTAAGAGGAGGTGGAAAGAGATTTTGCTTAAAAT
>JAUNJS010000193.1:1957-3295 GCA_030533125.1 Eubacteriales bacterium
TTACACGCGAAAAACATGCGTGTAAGAGGAGGTGGAAAGAGATTTTGCTTAAAATAGATCATCTGAAAAAAGTATTCCCCGGCGGCGAGAATCCCCTGAAAGACGTGTGCTGTGAGATCAATGAGGGAGAAGTGATCTCTATCATCGGCCCGTCCGGGACCGGAAAAAGCACCCTGTTGAACATGATCAACCGGCTGGAGGAACCCACCGGCGGGACCATATGGTTTGAGGGGGAGGACACCTGTGCGAAAGGCTATGACCTCGACCTCCTGCGCCGCCGGATCGGCATGGTATTCCAGTCTTTCAACCTGTTTGCCCACCTGACCATCGTGGAGAACATCATGCTGGGACCGGTGGAACTTCTCGGGAAGAGCCGCCAGGAGGCCTATGATACCGCATTGAACCTGCTGGATTCCGTGGGCCTGGGGGACAGGGCGCTGAGCTATCCCTCCGAGCTGTCCGGCGGTCAGCAGCAGAGGGCGGCCATCGCGCGCACCGTCGCCATGCAGCCGAAAGTCATCCTTTTTGACGAACCCACTTCCGCCCTTGATCCCACCATGGTGGGAGAAGTGCTGAACGTCATCCGCGGCCTCGCCGGTCAGGGCATGACCATGCTGATCGTCACCCACGAAATGAGATTCGCAAGGGACGTCTCCACCAGGGTTTTTTACATGGACGAGGGCGTCATCTATGAGGAAGGCACCCCGGAACAGATTTTTGACCATCCGGCCAGGGAAAAGACCCGTCAGTTCGTGCGAAATATCAAAGTGTTCTCCTGGAAAGCGGATGAGGACGGCTATGATTACATGAACATGATGACAGGCCTGGAGACCTTTGCCTACCGACAGCTGATCCCGCCCGTCCTCACGAGAAGACTTCGTTCCGCCTGCGAGGAGCTTGCCAGACAGATCTGCGGAAGCAGGCTTCAGGCGGACACCGCCGCGGACCCGGCCGTCCAGGACCCCCGGCGGGAGCGCTCCGTATCCGGGCTTGAGATGATCGTTGAGTACATGGAACGGGAAGCAGCCGCAGACATCCGCTTTATTTGGAACGGAGAAGCCTTTGACCCCCTCACGGAAGGAGACGACCTCTCCATAAAGATCATCCACCACATGGCCCCGGACCTTCAATATACCTCCGCAGACAACAGAAACTGCGTGGAAGGAACGATCAGGGCGGCTGTGAAAACAGGAGAGCAGGAGACAGGGGAAAAGGGACAGAGGAAGTAAGAAACTCCGCAATGTTTCCGATACCGGCATCGGGACAGAGCAGGGGGACAGGGAACAGAGGAAGTGAGAAACTCCGCAATGTTTCCGATACCGGCATCGGGACAGAGCA
>JAUNJS010000193.1:3395-6423 GCA_030533125.1 Eubacteriales bacterium
AGAGCAGGGGACGGAGCAGAGGACAGAGGAGACAAGTGTGCTCCACCGTATTCTACGGCGGCACGGTATGTCGATTTACACGCGAAAAACATGCGTGTAAGAGGAGGAGAACATGATTCTTGTATACCCGGTCAGTGAGATGCCGAAGGTGATCAGAAAAACATATGCGCTTGAACAGGATGTCTTTATGAAGCTCAGGGATTTTTATGAGCTGAACAAGGACATGCGTCATCACAAGGCGGTTGTCTATCATGAGGGGGAGCCGGTGTTCTGCCTGGGCTATGTCAGAAACAGGCCCGTCAACGTGGATCCTGACAACCCGAGAGTGCAGATGAAGCTCTCCAACTTCTGGAATTACAATCCTGAAGACGAGGGGATCGATTATTCCTATGTGGACAGGTACCAGATGGTGCTGTATGAAAATCTGGAGGAATACAGCTGCCACACGGCGGGAATGATTATGAAGCACAACCCGGATATCGTCATCGCTTTTACGGATCCCAACGCCCGGTACTTCTTTGAGGAGTCGGACAGACTGTTCATCGCCGGAAACGAGGAGGAGCTGTTTTCGGCACATCCGGAGCTGAAGGATCTTCGGACACTGCGGGGAAAGACAGAGATCCGCTGGGATGTGCAGGGCGTTTTCACGGGCAATGTCTCCAGCATAGAAATCATGACGAGCATGTACTGGCTCAAGCGTGAATTTTATTACGGGCCGGAGAATCCCGACAAAACCTTCTATCTGATCAAGCAGCCCGTAAAGGAAAACGGAATTACAGCCCTGGTGTCAAATGTGATGGGCATTATCGGAATGCTGCGCGTCAAGAGGCCGGATTTCATTCCGGTTGTGGACCTCGGAGTTGCCAATGACCCGAACCAGTTCACAGGCATGAGCGGCGAGGACGTCTGGGGTATGTTCTTCAAGCAGGTCTCCCCCCACAGCCTGCAGGAGGTGTACAATTCGCAGCATGTGGTTCTGGACCAGAATTCCAATCTGAACATGAACCCCTATCTGACGGAATTTGTATTTTCCAACCAGCGCGCGCAGCTGAAATACGGGAATGAACTGCAGTATCTGGATGAAGTACAGACTTACGTTGATCAGACGTTAAGCCGCGTATTCCCGGAGGAGAAGAAAAGAATTCTCGCGGTCATCGCGCGGGGAAGCGACTATCTGGCTCCCTCCGTGGCGCCATATGTCCCGCACGGGATCACAGCGGAGGAGACTCTCGAAAAAGCCATCAGCTGCGTCCGGGAGAAACATTTTGACAATGTCTTTCTGGCCACAGAGGACCAGTCCTATCTGGAAATGTTTAAGAACAGCGAGCTTAAGGACATCCTGCTTTATGTCGACCAGGACCGGGTCGATTACAGCCGTGAGGAGAACCACGATAAGCTTCTGATCGAGATCTACGGGCGAGAGAAAAAGGATCCGTATAAAAGGACGCTGGACTATATCTGCGTGCTGGAAGCGGTGACAAGATGCGACGCGCTCCTTGCCAACGTCACCTGCGGAGTGGTGACGTACGCTCTCGGCCGCAATCCGGACTATGAGTTTGTCGATGTTGCGCAGATCGGGTGACGCTCATGATGAATGACGAAAAAAATATCGCGCCGGGAACATCCGACGCGTCGATGGCGGGACATAAAAAAATCAGGGAGATTTCTCTCGACGGGTGCAGGCTGCTCGGCCGTGGCCAGAAGGGGGAAATCTACCGCTATGATGATGAACTGGTCATCAAAGTCTATAACAGCAGCGTAACATATGGCGAACTGGAGAGGGAGATCGCCCTCAGCAGAAGAGCCTTTGTCCTTGGCGTGCCTACCGCGATCTCTTTCGGCGTTGTTTCCGCGGGAGACCGCTACGGAACCATGTATGAGCTGTTCAATTCAGAAACACTCACTGCCCGCATTTCCGAAGCCCCTGCCCGGCTGGAGTATTATGCCGGTGTGATGGCGGATCTCGCAAAGAAGATTCATGACACACAGGCGGGACAGGAGGATCATTTTCCTGATGTGAAGGAAAGATTCAGGGAGTATATCACCCACGGAATCGGGCGGAGCGACAGGGATCTGGCAGCCGGGTGTCTGCGTCTGATTGATGAGATGCCCGCGACAAACCATCTGATCCACGGGGACTTTCACACGAGCAACGTGTTTTTACAGAATTCAGAAGCCCTGCTCATTGATATGGACCGGTTGGGCACCGGAGATCCGATCTTTGAACTGGGAGACCTGTACCT
Source organism: Eubacteriales bacterium (assembly GCA_030533125.1). Classification (GTDB taxonomy): domain Bacteria; phylum Bacillota; class Clostridia; order Lachnospirales; family Lachnospiraceae; genus CAG-791. The sequence goes on from JAUNJS010000193.1 coordinate 5,639, forward strand.
GTATTACGCGGCTTCCGGAAACAAGGATCCGGAAGCCCCGGACCCGTATCTGGGAATCCCCTACGGCGTGTGCCGCCAGTTTTTCAGACTCTTTATGAAAAACTATCTGCAGACAGAAGATGAGGCGCGCATCCGGGAAGTGACGGACAAAGCTGCTCTGCTCGGCAACCTGAGGCTCATCAACCGGTATTGGAAGCCGGGAACACTCTCACAGGCGTCGCGGCAGGAGGTGGACAGACTTCTGACCGGTACGGCTGAACTGCTGAGACGCGTGAAAAGCCTGCCGATTTAAGAAAACCTTGTGTCCCAGGTCAATGACGAGCCGGTGTCATTGGGGAGGGTTCTTCTGAGGGTGTCATTGGGGACGGTTCCCAGTGACAACGAAAGAACAAGTGGGCTGCCGCCCACTTTTTCCATTGACGTCTTCTCTTAATGCAACCGCCCCGGCCCGCGTTGCACTTCTGTCAACATGCACAACTTCTCACAGAAGGCATCGTAATTCTCTGTCTCGTACTCACGGCAATAAATAGCAAACTCGATCAGATCAAATCTTGCTCTGTAGGGAATTACAGCATAAAGGGATTTGTTGGAGATTGAATGAACTGATCAATAGCCGCCCTGTCTTCATACTTAAGGGCCTCTCCGGTGAAGGTCCTGCTCAGATCCGTGATCAGTTACTAACGGAAAACGCGCTCAGGTGAGCCGGAATTTGCAATCATACTATACATCAGAAGGAATTGAGGTTTTGAAAGTGGTTTCCGGGTGGCACAACACCATCTCCATGT
>JAUNJS010000562.1 GCA_030533125.1 Eubacteriales bacterium
CGCTCTGATGATGACGCAGTCTACGCCCGCATCTTTAATGGCTTCCCAGTCATCATTGTCCAGATCGCCGTTCCACGACGAAATATCCAGACAGTTGTGCTGGATATAACCTTCCAGATACCTCTCCGGTGTCTCCGCGTCGCCAACAGAAGTTCTGTAAACCGCAAAGGCATCATAAGGCATCAGCGAAATCGTCATTGTAAGAACAGTGAGCAGAGCGATGGCTGCTGCTTTTGCTTTTCGCATACTCATACCTCGTTATTAACGGCATACCGCCTCATTCTACACTAGTATATCTTAGTCCTGAAGGATGCGTTCCTTAAAATTCTTTAATAAAAACCTTGATTTTCTAACGATTGTGGGTTACTATTTACGTGTGGTTATCCCCTGATAACCTCATTAATCTCTAATCCCAATACCCCTTTTAACAAAAGAAACCTTCGGGTTTCTTTTGTTTTTTTGTTCACCCCTGCATTGGTTTACAATAAAATGTGGTATACTTTAACCGGAGGAACGCAATGAAAATCAAACAGTATGTAATGGCCTACCGGGCCGATGAAAATGAAATCAAACGGCTTCTTCCGCGGGGCTTCGAATCGCTGCGGCCAGTGCTCCGGATCAACGTGGATTGCTTCGACGGGGACGATGACTGGGGATATATCGAATTCAATACGCCCGTTGCCGCAGAGGGAAAGCGCGGCTGGCTGAACATCGCCTCCTGGCTTGAAAAGCCCGACTACATGCATCTGGAATTCACACCGACGGGAGAGGTTGGCGGATGCCCGCACGAAGAGGACAACGACGGCTGCTTCTACTGGGACTACAATACCGGCGCGTATGGTTTTCTGGAAGCAGAGGTCATCAACGGAAACAAAGAGTATGCAGACTGCTCGCTCAGTTGGGAGCTCCCGCCGGCGAACGCATTCTTTGACGACGATGAACGCATCCGCAGTTTCATCAAGCTGCCTGTTGAGGAGATCCTGGGCGCATACATCGTGGAGTTCGACCGGGAGATCGAAGAATTCGGCGAAGACTCCGAGGAAGACGACGCGTAATGAAACATATTATCGAGGACTGGGATCAGGAACTCTACCCTTCTGCGCTGTGGGACTTTTACTTCGATGGACTGCGGGCAGGCGTGCTCGATATCGAGACGACCGGTCTGGATCCATCCCGGAACAAAATAATTCTGGTCGGAATCTATGACGTACATGTCCACAACCACAAACAGGTGCTGGCGGAAAGCCGGGCCGAGGAGCCTCTGGCGCTGGGTGAATACATGGACGTGCTGGCGGATCTCGATCTGCTGATCACCTATAACGGCAAGCATTTCGACGTTCCCTTCACGGACACCCGGCTGAAAAAACACCCGGAGACAGCGTCCCTTTCCTGCAGTTATCTGTACGACTTCGATCTGTATCAGGTGCTCAGCAGGTATTCTCCGATCCGCAAACTAGTGCCCAACATGCGGCAGAAAACAGTCGAGAATTACATGGGTCTGTGGGACGCGAGAGCGGATGAGATCTCCGGTGCCGAAAGTGTTGAGTTATACAACCAGTACGAGGCCACGGCAGATCCGGACGCAGAGGCGCGGATCCTGCTGCACAACAACGATGACATCCGGCAACTCACGCGACTGACAAAGGCAATCACAAAAAGCGACTTGCACAAGGCCATGTTCCACATCGGCTTTCCTGTGAAACGTGGGCCTGCGATGGTTACCGTCACCGGCATCCATCTGCGGTCTGACCGGCTGGACTTCAATGGCGAACAGAACCGCATGCCTGTCGTGTACATGGGCTTCGATTATAACGGCTGGCCGGTATCGAGCCGCTTCACAGGGCAGAGTTTCGAAGTGTCCGTTCCGGTCATCCGGCAGAGCGGTCTGACCGTGATCGATCTTCAGGCCGCCGGACTGACGGACCGGAATACGACGGATCTCCGCTTCGAGGATTATCCCGGCTGCGCCGGCGGATTCCTCGTCATCGAAGACGAAACCGGGATCAAATACAGAGAAACAAATCATTTTATAAAAGAATTCACTAAGAAAATCATGGAGGAGTGCTTATGAGAAT
>JAUNJS010000563.1 GCA_030533125.1 Eubacteriales bacterium
TTAAGGCATTCGTGATTCGTGTTCCAGCGATTGGAGTGGAAGAGCAGGATATCGTTCAGAGGAGAGTCCGGACATCCGGCTCCGTCTGAAGCCTCCCGCATCTTTGAAGTCTCTCCGTCGGTCTCCTCCCGTATCACCGAAATCACATCTACGATATGGGGATGATCCATGAGGAAGCTGGAACGCTCCCGGCAGGAGCCCTCATCCGGATCCGGCTCTTCAAAGATATGGTAGCGGCAGCGGAGAAGAGGCCCGAACGTATTGATAAGCACGGCCTGCTCGATGAGGTCATCGAGGAGAGTGCCGCTGCCGATGAGAATTACATTTTTCTCTGCCGACGTCAGGGGGTAGTCCGCCCAGTAAGTGCGTGTCGTGAGATCCGCGGTGTCGAACGGGTGAAGGCCTTCCGGCGCCGTATCGAAACGGACAGAAGTGCGGCAGTAGACCTCTGCCGTGTGTGTGGCAGCAAGTATATCCAGGGCTGTTTCCAGGTTTTCTTCCTCGTCATCACCGGTCAGGAAGATGACGGGGAGTTCCGCCTCGTACTTCTTTGAACGCCGAAAGCAGGCAAAAGCCGCGTCCCGGATAGCCAGCGGCGTATTGATATGCCGGAAGGACAGAAGCCCGCTCAGCTGTCTTTCCGTCCGGCAGAAGATAATACCTGCATTTTCATGAAAAACATCGAGCTTTCCGGCGAGACATCGGTTCTCCTGGCTGTCGCTGTCAAAAATGTACCATTTCGTCGCCCGGGCGCTTCGTATGCGCAGGTACAGAATATGACTTCCGTTCATGAAGCGGATCGACGCAGTGAGAACTACGGAAATCAGACCACAGCTCAGCAGAATGAAAATGAGGCCGAGCAGCTGCCCGAAGATCGTGTTCGGCTTCATGTCTCCATAACCCACGGTAGTGACTGTCACAATAAAATACCAGAAGGCGTCCCATGGAGTTTTGATCGTGGAGTTCGGAGCGGACCGCTCTACGAACGAGAGCAGGCAGAGAACGGCGATGAGGAGCACGATGGATGCCAAAACAATGGCTCTTTTCTGATTCTGTCTTTTTTTCATAGTATTATGCGAGCTGTCACCCGCCATGCGGCGGCGCGGCAGACGATCTCCTTCGTTATTTTAAGGATTGTAAAGCTGTCTTCAACAAAGCGTGCAGACCGGAAAGCAGCGGCTTTTTTACCGGAACCGAAAATATGACGCCGTATCATCGGCAGTCATGCCTTAAGCGGCTGTGAAAAAGAATGCGGCCGACAGCAAAATGCCAGAGAGTAACCTCTATATAATGCCTCCGGTTTGGGTTGATTTAACAAAGTTATCACAGTATATTTGTATATTTGTTTTGAGCGTGATAATATATGAATCGCTTTAAGAGCTTTCCGGCAGAGCAGGTCATGCCTGCACGGTTAAGACTCTTGTTTATAGCCTGATAAGGCAGGGACAGCATCTGCTGTGATATAACCATTATACATGATTTGAGCATGCGGTGTGTTGAAATAATGAAGAAATGGGGAGTCCGGTGAATTTCGAACCGGACCTTTTCTAAGGTATACAAGGAGTATTTGACTAATGGTTTCCACATACAACGGCTCCGAGCCATATATTTTTGTGAGTTATGCGCACAAAGACAGCGAAGAAGTTTTTTCGACCATAGAGCAGCTGACTTCTCTCGGCTATCGGGTCTGGTTCGACGAGGGGATCCGTCCGGGCATGGAGTGGGCGGAGAATATCGCGGTCCATCTGGACAGGTGCTCCCTGTTCATGATGTTCATATCCAAAAATTCCATGGAGTCGGCCAACTGCCGCAGAGAAATTAATTTTGCCCTGTCGAGGTCGAAACCGTTCCTGTGTATAGTTCTCGAGGACACGGAGATTCCGCTGGGGATGGAGCTTCAGCTGGCGTCCCAGCAGAGCATTTTCAAGTATCATTATACCTCTGAAAAAGAATACATAATTAAGATCTGCAGTGCGGCCGGAATGGCGGAGTGCAAGGATACACATTATTTTACGGAGAACAGGCCGGAGCTTGCACGGATGGACTTACATCTGCCTGCGTCCGCCGGTGCT
>JAUNJS010000194.1 GCA_030533125.1 Eubacteriales bacterium
TTTATTTCCGCAGGGCTTTCTTCGCAAAGTATATTTCCGCAGGGTTTATTACTGCAGGGTTTTCTTCACAAGATCTTTTTCACATTATTTATTTCCGCAAGGCTTTTTTCTAAAACGGTGGATTTCCTTCCGTAAAAGGTTCACCGGCATAGGGAAAAATGGTAAAATAAGAATGATTTTTCCCGCGCGGTTTGTGGTTTGGCCGTGAGTTATTTTCGGTTTTTCTTTTTTGGGAGCGTATCATTTTGTCGGGATCCGGAGAACAGAGAATTGTTCCCTGTCTCCGAGTCTTATCTTGTGCGAAGGAGGGGAGAATAGTATGAAAAAAATAATTGCTTTGTTTATGGCGGCTGTCATAATCTGCCTGTCAACAGCCTGTTCGGGACAGGGAAGCGGCTCGACGCAGAGCTCTGCGCCGGCTGTCGATTCAAAGGAAAGCAAAGCCGCGGAGGGAGACGCCGCGGCACAGACCGCCGCCCCGGAAGCTGCCTCTGCGGAAAACACGGCACAGGAGGGTGCTGTCCCTGAAGCTGCCTCAACGGGGAGTACGGGGCAGGAGGCCTCTGTTCCTGTAAACAGGGATGCCGGGACGGGTACCGGGTTCTATGAGAATGAGAACGGCTGGATGGTCTGGTACGAGCCGGAAAAGGTTGTTGTACAGGAGAATAATAAGGATGATGTCCTCTTCCTCTACACGGGCGAGGCGGTCGGGGAGAACTTCGTGGAGATCTGTTTCATTCCCGACGCGCAGCCGCAGGAGGTCCTCACTGCCGAGCTTGAACAGCTGTCGGAGGAAGAGGATCTGGATTTGGAAGAGATTATACGGGACGAAGGATATTTCTTTGAAGACAAATGGGGCTTCATCGCGACTGCCATGTACTCCGACGATGAAAGGGAGGTGACAGCCTCCTTCCAGTCGGCCGAATACAACGGCGGAGTCATTCTGACCAGGCTGGTGGACGGAATGACGGACGAAAGTATCCTGGAGGGTTTCATGGATGATACCCTCTGGCAGATCCTGGACAGCATTTCTTTCTATCATTATGAACCGCAGACGGAATACGCCTATGTGCCCGGGACCTACAGCCGGCCGGGATCCGAAGGGGATAAGGAGGACAGGATCATCCTGAAGGATAACCACACAGGTTATCTGGAATTCCAGGACAGGATCCCCATCACCTGGGGCAGCTGCCGGATCACAAGACAGAATTCGGAGGAAGCTTATGAATACACGATCGAAGGGGATTCTCTTTATCTGAAGGAAATAGACAGCAGTCCGAAAGGGACAGCAAACGATCAGACGGAAAGCGATCCGAACGAAGCAGAAAACGATCAGACGGAAAGCGATCCGAACGAAACAACACACGAACAGACAGCAAACAATCAGACGGAAAACGATCCGGGCGAAGAAGGAGACGGGGAGTGGATCGAATTCAAAAAGACAGCCGAACCGGATGAGGCGCTGGAGAAGAACCCTCTCCTGGATCAGGATTACGTGGATGAACTGAACAAGGAAATCAATCTCCTCTATCACGACGGCGGCGGGGAGACCGGACGCATCCATAAGATGCAGGCCTTTGTCCTGGAGCTTGCGCTCCACGCGAAGACCCGGAATCCCGATTTTCAGGTCATCACGCAGAATTCCGTTTTCCTGGCCTATAACGACGGGAAAATGGAGAAAGGCGAACAGTCTTTCATAAAAGATCTCGTCGACGGATACGGCGTGGAAGGGATCGTCGGAAAAGGGACATCCCTCACACCGGATCTGTTCCAGAAGATGTACGTGGATCAGGCAAAGAGAGGCAAATTCGTCAGCGACACTACGACGGTGCAGAGCGAGGAGGAACTGGAAAACTACCTGGCCCGCGCGAACGCGTGGGGCATCGCGCCGTTCCCCAAAATCGGCGGCGAACTGGCGCAGGAGCTTCTGCCCGGGAAGCGCTGGGCAAACAACGGGGACTATTTCTGGGTGGAGGATCCTGAGACACTGGGGATCAGCGACCGCTTTGACGGAAGCCGCAACGTTGAAAAAGTGGCCGATGCGAAAAACTATCTTTACAATATCAACAGCCGTCCCTATGACAACTGGGAGGACTGGGATGACGAAGAGGCCGAATTCGAAAAGGGAGACGGCGACCGCACAAGGATCACGGACTCCTATGCCTGCGGGCTTCTGGTGCCCTCCGAAGGCGGGAAATACGTGCCGGTCGGAGAGAATCCGGAGGATGAGATGGTCGCAGAGAGCATCGAGGAATACGGAGACCAGTGGGACTGGTGGTGGAGAGCAGAAGGACTTGATGAGAACGCGGGCAGAGAGACCTGGCTGGAAACCCTCCGGAATTCCGACTATGATGTCATTTACATTGATTCCTTTTATAATCACCGCGCGCGGCCGGAAGACCAGACCCCTCTGACAAAGGAGGAAGTGGAGAGCCTCAAGTATAAACCGGACGGAGGCCGCCGGCAGGTAATCGCTTATCTGAGCATCGGCTCCGCGGAACAGAACCGCTGGTACTGCCAGGACGACTGGATCTGGGTCGACCCGAAAAACCTGGATTCCTTCTACAGCATGAAATGCGGAAAGATTATAGAAAGAGGAACCGGCACCACATACATTCCTTTCCGGGAAAGCTCCGACGCGAAGAGGACCGAAGATACGACGGACCTTCCGGTCTGGCTGGCTTTCGGCTACGGAGACGAGTATCCGGAGGAAGCTGTTGTCGAATGGTGGCATGAGGACTGGCGAAACATCATTATCAACGGCGGCGGGAAATACGCGCACAAAGAGACCGGGGACAACACATCCTCCATCGACAGGATCCTCGACCAGGGCTTCGACGGCGTCTATCTGGACAATACGGATGCCTGCAAGGATCCCTATTGGACTGCCTTTGATGAATACTGGAACAATCACGGCGGCATCCCGACTGCAGACTGAAACATGTTTTTTAGAAACTATTTTTACACGGACATCCAGTCCGCATCGATATGAGGGAGACAGTGGGAGACAGGGGACGGTTCTCTGTCTCCCCGGGAGACGCCCCCGTCTCTCAGCAACAGCCTGGATGCAGATCAGGGCGGAGAAGAGGTGGGAGGGAGTACCGTCCCACGTTATTCAGGAGAAAAAATGCAGAACTATTCTTTTAAGGCGACGGATGACGCGCTTTCCTTTACAGTTACAAGTTACAGCGGGGATGAAGAGAATGTCGTCATACCGGAGGAGTATTGCTCGAAGCCGGTCACGATCCTTTATGACAAACTGTTTGCCGGCCACGATGAGATCACCAGTATTCAATTTCCGGATACCATCACGGATCTGGGGGAGCTTGTCTTTGACGGGTGCACCGGACTGAAGCATCTGGAACTGCCGGCTTCTCTGATGTATCTCTGGGGACAGACCTTCGTAAGATGCGGTATAGAGGAAATCATTCTTCCAGACGGCATCCGCACCATTCCGCCGAAAGCGTTTAAGGATTGCCGGAATCTCCGGAAGGTGGTGTGCGGAGCCGGGATGAGAAAGATTTACGGAGGCGCGTTCAACGGCTGCACGCAGCTGACCGAACTGATCTGCGGGGCGGATGTAGAAATCAGCGCAAATGCTGAAATTGCCCCGGACGCGGTGATCAGGAGATAGCCCGTCAGACTGGCGTCCGTAAGTCTGAAATAAAACCGTTGTGTGACAAGGGTGTGACATCGAATTCGGGGTGTGACAAGGGGACAGGTACTGTGTCACAGCAATGTGACACAGTACCTGTCCCCTTGTCACATCGACTGCAGACTGAAGGTTTTTGTTATGGGAAAAGCAGATATTGAGATTATTTTTTCCGATCAAAAGGGAGCTGAAGAAGCGCGCCTTCTCGCCGGCGCAATGATTTTTGTTTTTTTTCAGAACGACTGCAGTTTCCTCCCTCTGGATAATATATACAGAAAAACGGGGTGGATCATCTACAGGAAACAGGATGTACAATCTGAGGCGATCACGGAGTGTAAAAGACTTCGGACGAAGTACATGTGGATCTACAGCCATTCGATGACAGACGGCAGTACCGATGCTCCGTATTATGAAACAGCAAAAGAACTGACAGGGCAGATCAGACAGGAAGGGACGCGTTTTGTGTTCAGTGACTGCTCCGGGGTATGGCAGATCTTCGATATTGAAAGAGCGTATTACATGGATTTCTATTCACAGCTTTGTTTTATGATGGCGGCGGAGTTTCCTGAGATATCTTTTGAGGGAATGAGGCGCATGGTCGATCAGAATGTCTGGGGGAAAAGGAGACTGACACACGCGGTTTATGACAAGAGAACGCTGACTTTCGAGGAAATGAAAGGGGATCCCGGTTTCATTTTTAAAACTGTTGACTGGACGCGTACGGCTGTCAGATTCATGAAACACATCTACTGTTTTCCGTGTATCAGTGTTAAAATCCTCACGGATGACCACGACAGTGTAATGCAGGATAAGGATATTAATGAATGGATCAGATGTGTAAATGATATAAAGATGGATATGGTGGCGGCGGAGCTCAGTTCCCTTCATATGCCATATCATGACATCATGCTGCATGCGTCTTCCAGGGAGCTGTGTGAAAAATATCGTGATGAGCTTGTTGCCCTGCTGGCACGCAAGGGGTGGCCGGCAGAAATGTTCAGCATTTTAAGAGCGGAGGAATTGAGATATCCGTTTATGAGGATTCCCGCCAGCGCGACAATGATCGACAACAGACTTTTCAGCCATCGGCAGGTGAAGAAATGGATCACCTTACCTGAAAACATTACTATAATCGGGGAGGAGGCATTTTCACACTGCACTTCACTTGAAGAAATGAGCATGTCCCGTGGCGTTACAGAGATCGGCAGCCGTGCTTTCGAATACTGCACTGCATTGGAAAAAATCACTTTGTCCCAAAAACTCGAAACTGTAGAAAGCGAAGTGTTCCGATGCTGCGAAAAACTGAAAGGTGTCGTCATTCCCGACAGTGTGACAGAGATCGGGAGCCGCGCGTTCTGCAGATGCGAATCTTTGAAAAGCATGATTATTCCCGAAAAGGTGAGGAAAATCGAAACAAAAGCTTTTTATCATTGCAGGAGTCTGAAAAGCATCGTGATCCCCGAAAGTGTCATTGAATTCGGAAAGGATATTTTTGAAGAATGCAGTCCTGATCTGGTGATCCGCGGAAAAAGAGGAAGTGAAGCGGAGCGTTACGCGGCGGAAAACGGCATAAAGTTTGAGGAATATACGGCCGGCATCCGGCAGTACGCCAGTCGCCTGATAAAAAAGGCTTTCGGGGGGCAGGGGTGAAAACGACGAACAGGCAGATTGTGTTTGCAAATAAAGGCAATAAGTTTATAATAAAACTTACATGGTTTGTGATCCTGAATCATGGAGCTGAAATACGCAAAATATTACAGGGGTCATAGATCCGCAGGTAAATCTTTTTCTTGCCAGATGATGGGAGGGGAATATGCTCGTCACATTAAAAGAACTTTTGGAAATTGCGGAAGCGGAAAACAAGGCCATCGGCTCTTTTACCTGCCCGAATATGGAGATCGCGATGGGAACCATCCGGGCGGCGGAAGAGATGCAGTCACCGATCATCATTCAGATCGCCGAGGGACGTTTAAAGCATACTCCGCTGGATATGATCGGACCGCTGATGGTACAGGCGGCGAAGGATGCGAACGTCAAGATCGCCGTTCATCTGGATCACGGTCTGACCGCCGGAAAAGCGCAGGAAGCGCTGGGATATGGATTCACGTCCATCATGTTTGACGGATCCCACTATTCCCTGCAGGAAAACATCGACAAGACCAACGAAGTCGCGCGTCTTGCAAGGGCGGCCGGCGCTTCTGTCGAAGCGGAGCTCGGCACGATCGGCGGAAAGGAAGCGACCGAGCGCGATGAGGTTTCCAAGTATACCGACGTGGAAGAGGCGAGGACCTTCGCGGCGAATGCGGATATTGATGCCCTGGCGGTGGCAATCGGCAACGCGCACGGCCATTACAAAGGAGTCCCGAAGCTGAATTTCGAGCGCCTGACGGAACTGAAGCAGGCGGCGAATCTTCCTCTGGTGCTGCACGGCGGCTCCGGGATCCCCGATGAGGATTTCCGCCATGCCATCACGCTCGGCGTCCGCAAGATCAATATCGCGACAGCCAGCATGGACGCGGCGATCAGCTGCGCGGCTGAATATATGGCTGGCCCCGGCGAACACGATTACTACGGCTTCAATGAGGCAATGGTTCAGGGCGTCTATGAAAATGTGAAGCACTGCATCAAGGTCTTCAACAACAAAGAGCCTTTATAATAAGCCGCGAGTGCGCCGCTGCGCCGCGGAGGACGGTCCCGGCGGATTCGTTAATGCAGCGGAGAAAGTCCCGGCGGATTCATTTATGCTGCGGA
>JAUNJS010000564.1 GCA_030533125.1 Eubacteriales bacterium
CAGACAGCAACCCTGTAGCAGACGGCAATCCTGCGGCAGACAGCGCAGTATCCGGCAGTATCGGGTCTCAGGCGTTGAATGAGAGCGCTGTTCCCGATCGGAGCGAAGCTGCTTCTTCCCCGGAAGATGAACCTGCCCCGGACACGCAGCCGGGACAGCCTTCGACGCTCACGGGCAGCGGGGGTAAGGAGATTGTCTTCTCAAAAGGGGATAACGGTGGCGGATCGAAATTGTCGGGGGACGCAGGGAACACTTCCGGTGCGACATCCTCGAAATCCCTCCCGAAATGGGCTGTTCCCCTGATCGCGGTTCTGGCAGCCATCGCAGTCTTTTTCTTCGTGAAAAACAGTGGATCGCATGGGGCTGAATCAGGACGGAATACCGCGTCGGAAACGATCGGCAGCGGGGACACAGGAGCTAAGGACAATGCTGCCGGGGAACAGCCTGTTTCCGAACTGGAGGAACTGCTGAAAAAGGCAGAAGGCGGAGACCCCGATGCCCAGTTCGAGCTTGGAGATAACTACTTCAACGGAAACGGTGTGGACCAGGATTATGCGGAAGCCCTCGCGTGGTATACCAAAGCCGCGGAACAGGGCAGCGCCGACGCGCAGCTCTCGCTCGGACGGATGTATCTTAATGGAACAGGGACGGATCAGGACTATGAGAAGGCCTTTACATGGCACAGGAAAGCCGCGGAGCAGGGAATTCCCGAAGCGCAGTACCAGATCGGCGTCTTTTACGAAGAAGGAACAGGAACGGACCAGTCCGATTATGACGCGATTTCATGGTATACGAAAGCCGCTGATCAGGAATTTGCGGACGCGCAGGATGCAGTCGGACTGATCTATCTCGACGGCAATGGCGTCATACAGGATTATGAAGAAGCGATGACCTGGTTTTTAAAAGCTGCCGACCAGAGCAATGCGGACGCGCAGTACCAGATCGGGAAAATGTATTTTAACGGGACAGGTGTCGACGTTGATTATAAAAAGGCGTATGAATGGCTCAGCAAAGCCGCGGACCAGGGAGTTCCCGAAGCGCAGAATCTGCTCGGTGACTGCAATAAGGCGGGATTCGGTGTCGATCAGAACTTTGAGGAAGCCTTTGCCTGGTATGTGAAAGCGGCGGAACAGGGACTTCCTGAAGCGCAGTTTAATCTTGCGGAAACTTATTCGAAAGGCCGCGGAGTGGAGAAGGACAATAAGAAGGCCGCCGACTGGTACAAAACAGCAGCCGAGAATGGACATGCCAAGGCTAAAACGAATTATGGTTGCGTCTGCGCGCAGGGTGACGGAGAAGAACTAAGCTATGAAGATGCTTTCGACTGGTTCACGCAGGCCGCGGAGCAGGAGGATGCAGCAGGTATGTTGAATCTCGCTTATATGTATCTTACAGGTACCGGCACGGACCAGGATTACGAAAAAGCGATGGAATGGCTTCAGAAAGTTGCCGAAGGCTATGACACAGAGTCTGAAATCGCCACCTCTACAATCGCCGATATGTATGAAAAAGGCATTGGTGTCGAAAAGGATGAGGAAGAGGCCGCCCGGTGGCTTGAAAAAGATCAATTAGCAAGTTATGACAGAAGTCTGCTCGGAGAATATGACGTCACTAAGCTTTCAATGGCAGAACCGGCTTATCCGGACGATCCGTTTTTCTGTCCTTTTTGTGGAGCATTTATGTATTCACGCTCCAGAATGCTTGCTATTGAAGAAATGGACAGGGCAATGCACCCGGAAGTGAATCACTGGTATTGGTCGTGTCGCAACTGTTCCGGACGGCTTTTGGAAAGTGTAAACAATTACTGATTATATGTCTTTTCCTCAGGATATAGTTTTTAACTGCTGTTATTTGAAATGCAGAATAATAACTAATAACTTTATGGCCGGACCACGCTTTTTGTTCAGCCACACAGGAGAAGATTATACGTAATACAGGAGGTTTAGATGAAAAACCGTAAAAAACTTAGACGACGAAATACTGCTGTCTTGCTTTTAGCCGCCTTGTTCGTTTTCGTACTGCTTTCTGCCTGCGGCAATACAGCGCAAACCGGCAATACTGTTCCCGTG